>NZ_JBFTQI010000706.1:0-4755 GCF_056398925.1 Pedobacter sp. 01T416_2 | reverse complement strand
AGTTTTTCGCTGGTGCTTAACTGAAAAAGAATAAATTGGTTTTTCGTATAAGTGGTGAATATCGAACTTAAATCTGTTCTGTATTCATCTTTTACCTTTTTTATTAGCGCATTGGTTTTGGGAAGTATTTTCGTTTGTTCCTGCCAATCATTCAACTTTTTGAGCCATTTGCTGTAATCATCATAAGCATAAAGTGCATAGTTTGCTGTATTATCAGGCAGGATATTCTGGATAGATGTATTTTGTGCAGCTGTATTTTCGAATAGTTTAAGGTAGTTATACTGATCTTTTAACTCTGTATTTCCACTGAAAAGGATTTTTTCTCTGCTAAAATTATAATTAAGTACGGCAAAACTGTTCTGTTTATTAAAAATTGAAATTTCTCCATTAATGTTACCTGCAATAATATTTTTGAGCAGTAAGGGCGCCTGGTTAAAATTGATATAAACATGGCTGAGCACATTTTTAATTTGACGGTTATTCTCCTTAATATATTCGGTAAAGGGATTTTCTGTTAAACGTACATTGGCATCATTGATCAGTTTGAGCGATGTTGAAGCTGTTAATACCTGGTCATGAACGCCTAAATAAACCGATAAGCTGTCATTGAGCTTCACCGTGTACAGGTCTTTAGCATTTTCGCTGATCGCTTTTTTTAATTTTAACTGTTCGTAGAATTTTTTGATGTCATTATCACGTTGTATCTGTACGGTGATTAAGAAGTTCAGGGTTTTATTTGAGTCGGGCAGTACACTAATATAAACTTGCTGATCTTTCAGGTATCTGTTTAGCAGATTATCGTCGATGATACTTGTTTTTAGCTGTTTTAAAAGGTTCATTTTATTCTTTCCTAAAACCTGTTGGATAAGCTGTTGCCCTTCAATGATGTCGTAAAAACCTTTGTCGTTCTGGAAAGAAAACACCAATGCGGCATTATTGGTTGCCGATTGCAGCGCCAGGTCTTTCGCATCATTATCAATTCCCAATTTCGAAAAATAGACGTAGGCCATAAAGGCTACACCTAAAAATAATGCACTTGTTAGAATTACGATTTTTTTCATCTGCTGTGCAACAAATTTAATTTATTACATTGATTAGTGAGAAGTTCTTTGTCAATTTATTAATTTAGCGATTGCTACTAGCAAATAACTATGAATAAACGAATAATCCTTACTGCTTCTTTTTTTGGTGCTGTTGCTGTTTTGCTGGGTGCATTTGGTGCTCATGGCCTAAAGGCCCTAATTGATGGACCATCATTAGAAATTTGGCAAAAAGGTGTTGATTATCAGTTCTATCATACATTTGCACTATTGTACCTTTCTACCTTTGCACGTTACAGAAACAAGCTCATTAATATCGCTTATTTCTGCTTCACGTTTGGAATTATCCTTTTTTCAGGGTCGTTATATTTATTGGCTACCCGAAGCATATCGCATTTAGGATTTACTGAATTTATTGGTCCAATAACACCAATTGGTGGGCTTTTATTTGTATTGGGATGGATAATGCTCTTTTTTGCAGCATTTAAAGATAAATAATGAATACTTTCGAAAATGATATTTTTGCAGAAAGAGAAACACTTTTTGTTGAAGTTATTTTGCCATTATCTTTGGCGAAAAACTATACTTATCGGGTACCTTTCGATTTAAACGATCAGGTTGCCGTCGGAAAACGTGTGGTTGTTCAGTTTGGAAAGCATAAAATTTATACTGCTTTAATTAGCGGCATCAGTACCGTGCCCCCAACGGTTTATGAGGCAAAATATATTATCGATGTAGTAGATACTGAGCCTGTAATTACACCCATTCAGCTTAAATTCTGGACCTGGATGACCAATTATTACATGTGCAATGAAGGTGATGTAATGGCAGCTGCTTTGCCCGCAAGTTTAAAGCTTGCCAGCGAAACGATCTTGATTCTTCGCGAAGATTACAATGAAGATACCGAACTTACCGATAAGGAAGAAATCATTATCAATGCCCTGAAACAGCAACAGAAACTTACTGTTAATGATGTTTCCAAACTCCTTGGACAGAAAACCGTATATCCGATCATCAATCATTTGCTCGATAAAGAATTGATTCTGGTAGCTGAAGAGGTGGTGCAAAAATATAAACCTTTGCTTAAATCGTTCATCATATTAAATGATTTTTATAGCGATGAAGAAAATCTGAAACAGCTTTTTAATGTTTTGGATAGGGCGCCTAAACAATTAGACGCTTTATTGGCTTACCTGAAATTACAAAAATCAAATCTGCCGATCTCTAAAGAACAGCTTTTGGAAGAAAGTAATTGTGGGCCAGCGGCATTAAAAGCTTTAACCGACAAAGATATTTTTGTGGTGATGAAAAGGCCGGTTAGCCGTTTGGCCGCTCACGATGAAGAATTCAGTGTGAATTTCGAACTGAACGAAGGACAACAGAAAGCATTAGGCCAGATTAATCAATATTTTGAAGAGAAGGAGGTGGTTTTGCTGCATGGTGTTACGGCATCTGGAAAAACACAGGTTTATATCAAGCTGATTGAAAAAATCATTCAAAATACAGATGGTCAGGTATTGTTCTTGTTGCCCGAAATTGCTCTAACGACACAGATTGTAGAACGAATTAAGCGTTATTTTGGAAATTCGATCGGGGTGTACCATTCTAAATTCAACAATAGTGAAAGGGTAGAAATCTGGAATAAAGTGCGGACAGGCGCCTACAAGGTAATTCTTGGCGCTCGCTCAGCCGTTTTTCTTCCTTTTCAACACCTTAAATTAATTGTTGTTGATGAGGAACACGAACCATCTTACAAACAATACGACCCTGCACCACGCTACCAGGCAAGAGATGCGGCCATTTATTTAGGTTATCTGCATCAGGCCAAAGTAGTTTTAGGCTCAGCAACACCATCACTTGAGAGTTATTATAATGCCTTACAAGGTAAATATGGACTTGTAGAGATGAAAGAGCGTTTTGGTGGTGTTCAGCTTCCCAATCAGCAAGTAGTAAGTATAATCTGTGCTACCTGTGGTTATACCCCAAAATGTGTAAACTGCGATGTAAGTTTAACCTATCATAAAAGCAGTGGCAAATTACATTGTCATTATTGTGGCTATCAACAAAGTAGCGTAAATATCTGTCCGGCCTGTGGTTCGGTGCATGTAGAGCAAAAAGGATTTGGTACCGAGCGTATTGAAGAAGAACTCAGGTTACTTTATCCGGAAGTTACCATAGCCCGGTTGGATATGGATAGTACAAGGACAAAAAATGGGCTCCAACAGATCTTAAACGACTTCCAAGAAAAGAAAACCGATATTTTAATCGGCACACAAATGGTAGCTAAAGGGTTGGACTTCGATAACCTGAACCTTATTGGAGTAATTAATGCCGATACGCTTTTAGGTTACCCTGATTTCCGTGCTTACGAAAGGAGTTTCCAGTTATTGGCGCAGGTTGCAGGTAGGGCAGGGAGAAGGGCTGATCAGGGAAATGTCTGTATTCAGACTTATGATGCCGAAAACCGCATCATTAAACAGGTGGTGAACAACGATTATGAGGGCATGTACAACGACGAAATCGTAGAACGGGAGAAATTCTTGTATCCGCCTTTTTCCAGAATGATATTCCTATATGTAAAACATAAAGATTCTCATGTACTAGATCACGCGGCATTCACGCTGGCCAATATCCTTAAAGGAAAATTTGGTAAACGGGTTTTAGGTCCAGAGCAACCTCTGGTAAGTCGTGTTCGCAATCTTTATATCAAACAGATCATTATCAAAGCTGATAAGCATACTGCCATTCAAAAAGTTAAAGATGCATTGAGAGAAACCCTGACTCAATTTAATGCTACCAAAGAATTTAAAGGCGTTTTTACACAAATAGATGTAGATCCATACTAGAAATGAGTGAATTATTGAGTGAATGAATTTTGAACGAGTTAATATTTGAGTTTGGAATTATTGAATGGGTTCGTTATTCTTTCCTTCTCTCAATCTCTCATTCAATAAATTCTAATTCTCAGATGTGGATAATGTATCATTCTCTAACTCAGGTAATCTTTATTTAATAACTCAATAATTCAATCATTCTCTCATTTTCCCCTTGTATCACCGTTAAAAAAAGCTAATTTTGAAGCTCATGGCGTATAAATTTGTTGATAATTACCGAGAACGTGGAGCGAGAAAAAAACTGGTTGAGTTGTTGAAATCTCGCGGAATTGAAGATGAAAATGTGTTAACAGCCATAGGTAAAGTTCCACGTCATTTCTTTTTTGATGAAACTTTCTGGAACCAAGCCTACAAAGATATTGCTTTTCCAATAGGTGATGGGCAAACTATATCCCAGCCTTACACCGTTGCTTACCAAAGTGAGCTTTTGCACATTAAAAAAGGAGATAAGGTACTCGAGATCGGAACGGGTTCAGGCTATCAAACCTGTATTTTAATGGAACTTGGCGCAAATGTTTTTACCATCGAAAGACAAGAAAATATATACAATAGAACCATTCAGGTTTTACCCGGAATGGGCTACCGACCTACTTTTTACTGTGGTGATGGCTCGAAAGGAATTGCTGCCCACGCACCGTACGACAAAATAATCGTTACCGCTGGAGCTCCTTTGGTTCCGGAGATATTATTAAAACAATTAAAAATAGGCGGCATTCTGGTCATTCCGGTAGGAGATGAGAAAACACAGAAAATGGTTACTGTTATCCGCGTAAGCGAAACCGACTACGAAAAAATTGTGTTGGATACCTTTAGGTTTGTAC
>NZ_JBFTQI010000705.1:0-3099 GCF_056398925.1 Pedobacter sp. 01T416_2 | reverse complement strand
TACGCATTTAAGCGGTACCGGAATCGGCGATCTGGGCGATATTTCGATCATGCCTGCAACTGGTAAATTATTGCTCGAGAAAGGTAAAACAGCCGAAGATCAGAACGGCTACCTGTCTAAATTTTCGCATCAAAATGAAATAGCCAAAGCTGGTTATTATAGTGTATTGCTTGATAAATACCAGATTAAAGCCGAACTAACAGCAACTGAAAGAGTAGGTTTTCACCAATATACTTTTAAAAAAGGTGCCGAAAACCCACATATCATTATTGATTTGATAGAAGGTATAGGCTGGGACGCACCTGTATCTGCATCATTTAAACAGCTCGATGCTACCACTATTATAGGGCATCGTAATTCGAAAGGTTGGGCCAACGATCAGCGTTTGTATTTTGTAATTAAACTTTCACAACCGATTAAAAGTATTGCGTTATATGATAGCACAGCGGTTAAAAGCGGCATGGCRTTATCCGGCAAAAAATTAAAAGCAGCGGTAAACTTTAATGCCATTAATCATGATAAGCTACAGATTAAAGTTGCCTTATCTCCGGTAAGCATTGAAAATGCCATTTTAAACCTAAAAACAGAGTTGCCAGGCTGGGATTTTACCACCACAGTTAAAAACAGTGATGCGAAATGGGAGAAAGAACTGGCCAAGGTGAAAATTGAGGCTTCAAATACGACCAAAAAGGTATTTTATACTGCTTTGTACCATACCATGGTGGCCCCGTCACTTTTTAACGATGTAAACAAAGATTACCTCGGTACAGATAAAAAGGTATACAAAAAGGCAAATTTTAATAACCTCACTACCTTTTCATTGTGGGRTACTTACCGTGCGGCTAATCCATTGTACACCATCCTGCACCAGGATAAGGTAAGCGATGTGGTAAATACCATGTTGGCCATCTATAAACAACAGGGTAAACTACCCGTTTGGCATTTAATGGGTAGCGAAACCAATACCATGGTGGGCTACCATGCCGTTCCGGTTATTGTTGATGCTTATTTAAAAGGATACCGGGGTTTTGATGTAAATCTGGCATACGAAGCGATAAAACAATCGGCTATGCAGAAAACAGATGGCATCGAATACATTCAGGAGCTTAAATACATTCCTGCTGATAAAGTAAACGAATCAGTGGGTAAGGCTTTGGAGTATGCTATTGACGATTATTGCATTGCACAAATGGCTAAGGCACTGAATAAAACAGCAGATTACACTTATTTTAGCAAAAGGTCGAAACTGTATAGTTTATATTTCGATCCGAGTGTTCAGTTTATGCGGGGTAAACTTGCCAGCGGAAACTGGAGAAGCCCGTTCGATCCCTTTTCATCCAAACACCGTGAAGATGACTATGTAGAAGGTAATGCCTGGCAATACACCTGGCTAGTGCCGCAAGATGTAGAAGGATTGATTGATCTTTTTGGAGGGGATAAAGCTTTTATCAATAAACTCGACTCGCTATTTACCTTACCCTTAGATTTGGGAACCAACGGTTCGCCGGATATTAGTGGGTTGATCGGTAATTATGCGCAGGGAAATGAACCCAATCACCACATTCCTTATTTATATACTTACGCAGGCCAGCCATGGAAAACTGCCGATCTGATCCGTAAAATCGACAAAGATTTTTATTCTTCAAAACCGGATGGTTTGTGTGGTAACGAAGATGTAGGTCAAATGAGTGCCTGGTATGTTTTCTCGGCAATGGGTTTCTATCCTGTAAATCCGGCAAACGGGGCTTACGTTTTCGGAACGCCATTAGTTAATGATGCGATAATTTCGCTGCCTGGGAATAAGAAATTCAATATAAAGGTTGTGGGTAATAGTGCGGAGAATAAGTACATTCAGAAAATTGTGCTGAATGGCAAAGCTTATACCAAATCATATATCCTGCATAAAACCATGATAACTGGCGGAAATATGCAAATTTATATGGGCAATAAACCATCAGCAACCTGGGGGGTAAAACAAGAAGACAGACCAGTTTCAACTAAGTAATGATTAAATTGAAAATGATTGAATGCTTACTATACCAATAGTGAAAATTCTCATTCAGTAAATAAAACATTCTCTCATTCAATAAATCACTCATTCAATAATTTAATAATAATGAAGAAAATATTCCTACTTCTCTTACTCTGTTCGGTTTTGACCGTAAATGCACAACAGCGCTATGAACTAAATTCGGGTTGGGTATGTACCAATATCAAAGATGCTAAATCTACTGGTTCAGAAATTTCGAAAACAGGCTTTTCGATTAACAGTTGGATGCCCGCAACTGTACCAGGAACAGTATTAACTACTTTGCTGAACAACAAAAAAGTACCCGATCCATTTTATGGAATGAACAATGAGAAAATTCCTGATGTGTATAAAACCGGTAACGATTATTACACCTATTGGTTTGTAAAAGATTTTGAAGAGCGCGCGGCGGGTAACGAACAGGTTTGGTTACAGTTTAGGGGTATAAATTACAAAGCCGAAATTTATTTAAACGGAAAAAAAGTTAATCCAAAAACCCAGGTTGGGATGCACCTTAGGGCGCAATATAACATTACCAAACTGTTATCTTCAAACGGGAAAAACAGGCTGGCCGTAATTGTTTATCCTCCGGATTTTCCAGGTAACCCGAACGGTGGCCAGGGTGGTGATGGCACTATTGCCAAAGGTTTAACCACACAATACACCGCCGGCTGGGATTGGATTCAGCCTACTCGTGATCGTAATACGGGTATTTGGGATAAAGTGACCATCGAGAAAACAAAAAGCATCAATATCCTGAATCCACAGGTAATTACCTTGGTCCCAGGCAAGCGCGTACCAGAAGGGAAACAAAATCCGGCTACCGTTAAAGTTTCAGTTGAAGTAGAAAACCCTACAGGTCAGACTATTTCGGGTACTTTGCAATATCAAATTGCCGGAAAATTGGTTAAACAGCCAACTACTATTGCAGCCAATAAGACTACTACGGTTAAACTTCCTGATTTACAGCTCGACAACCCTAAGTTATGGTGGCCAAGCGGATACGGGCCGCAGAACCTGTATGATGTGAAGATCGAATTTATAGCAGCCAATCAGGTTTTGGATCAAGA
>NZ_JBFTQI010000704.1:0-3104 GCF_056398925.1 Pedobacter sp. 01T416_2 | reverse complement strand
TGTAAATTCAGGGAAATTATTGGTGCTTAATAAAATATTTGCAGCTAATTCCCATTTACCCTGATAAACGGCATCGTTAAATTCTGGTATCACGTTACCCAATGGGCAGCCTGATTGGCAGAAAGGTACGCCGCAATCCATACAACGGGCAGCTTGATTATTTAATTCTTTTGAGGGCAATTCATTTAAAAATTCCCCATAGTGTTTTACTCGTGTTGCAGCCTCTTCTCTGGTGGGCGCAACTCTATCGTATTCTTGAAATCCTGTTACTTTTCCCATGGCCTAGTGTGTTTTTACTTGTTGATTACGTTTGCTTAAAACTGCTTTATATTCTTTAGGGAATACTTTTACGAAATGAGCAGATTGAGTTTTCCAGTCGCTTAAGATAAACTCAGCTACTCTACTATCCGTTAAGCGGATATGCGTTTTAAGTAAAGCTAAAATGCGTTCTTCATCCTCAGCTTGTAATGGATCAAGATCAACCATTTCTTTATTGCATTTGCGTGCAAAAGTTCCGTTGGCATCATAAATCCAGGCTACACCACCACTCATACCAGCAGCGAAATTGCTTCCGGTATCACCAAGAATCAACACTTCACCACCTGTCATGTATTCGCAACCGTGATCGCCCACTCCTTCAACAACAGCTGTTGCACCAGAGTTACGTACGGCGAAACGCTCACCTGCTTTACCACGGGCAAATAACTCACCAGAAGTTGCGCCATAAAGGGCTACGTTACCGATAATGATATTTTGCTCAGGGATAAAAGTTGAGTTTGAGAAAGGATAAATGGCCAATCTTGCGCCCGATAATCCTTTACCTACGTAATCGTTCGCTTCACCTTCTAATGATAACGTTACCCCACGGGTATTGAAAGCACCGAAACTCTGCCCGGCCGAACCAACAAATTTAAAGTTGATCGTGTCAGGAGGTAAACCAGGGCCTAAATGAACTTTCGAAATTTCATTTGATAACATGGTACCCAGTGCACGGTCGGTATTTTTTACATCGAAACTGGCAAATACCGGTTCGTTATGATCAATGGCAGGTTGTGCAGCGGCAATTAATTTATGATCTAAAACATGATCCAAACCATGATCCTGGCCTTCAGTATTAAATAAAGGCAAACCATTTTCTTCAGCTTTATATAATATAGCTGATAAATCAAGGTGTTTCAATTTCCAGTCTTCAGCAGGCAATTCGCGTACTTTTAAAATATCAGCCTGACCGATCATTTCGTGGATCGTTCTGAAACCTAATTCAGCCATAATCTCACGTAACTCTTCCGCAAGGAAGTAAAATAAGTTCACTACATGGTCAGCATCACCGGTAAATAATTTTCTTAATTCCGGATCTTGTGTTGCTACGCCAACCGGACAAGTATTTAAATGGCATTTACGCATCATAATACATCCCGAAGTTACCAAGGCTGCTGTTGCAACACCCCATTCTTCAGCACCTAATAATGCAGCGATAGCGATATCTCTACCCGTTTTAAGCTGACCATCTGTTTGTAACACGATACGGTTACGCAATTTGTTTTTTACCAAAGTTTGGTGTGCTTCTGCTAAGCCTAACTCCCATGGTAAACCAGCATGTTGAATTGAAGTTAAAGGAGATGCTCCCGTTCCACCATCAAAACCAGATACCAGAATCACATCGGCATGTGCTTTAGCAACACCCGCGGCAATAGTACCCACGCCAGCTTTCGAAACCAGTTTTACATTGATCCTTGCTGCACGGTTAGCATTTTTCAAATCAAAAATTAACTGTGCTAAATCTTCGATCGAATAAATATCGTGGTGAGGCGGAGGTGAAATTAAACCAACGCCTGGTGTAGAGTGACGAACTTTTGCAATCCAGTCATCCACTTTGTGCCCTGGTAATTGACCACCTTCTCCTGGTTTAGCGCCCTGAGCCATTTTAATCTGTAACTCATCGGCATTGGTTAAATAGTAACTGGTTACACCAAAACGTGCAGAAGCCACTTGTTTAATTGCCGAGCGCATACTATCGCCATTTGGCAATTTAGTATAACGCATTTCATCTTCACCACCCTCTCCGGTATTGCTCTTTCCACCGATACGGTTCATGGCAATCGCTAAAGTAGAATGCGCCTCATGAGAAATTGAACCGAAGGACATTGCCCCTGTTGCAAATCTTTTTAAAATTGCCTCGGTTGATTCTACCTCATTTAAAGGTACCGATGGGCGGCTATAGTTAAATTCGAACAATCCACGGATGGTATAAGCTTGTTGTGTTTGCTCATTCACCAGTTTAGAGTACTGTTTGAAAATATTGTAATCGTTTTTACGGGTTGCGTTTTGCAACAAGTGAATGGTTTGCGGGTTAAACAAATGCGCTTCACCTTTACGGCGGAATTTATAAGTTCCACCTGCTGGTAACAGGTTTTCGGTTTCTGTTAACGGACCAAAACTGCGGTGATGTTTAATTAACGTTTCTTTTGCAATTTCATCCAGTCCTAAACCACCAATACGTGAAACTGCGCCGGTGAAATAAGTATTCACTACTTGTTTATTTAAACCTAAAATCTCGAAAATCTGCGCCCCCTGGTATGATTGCAAGGTTGAGATTCCCATTTTAGAGAAAATTTTAAGTAAACCGCTATTTACCGCATAGATATAGTTTTTGGTAAGCTGCTCTGTTGATAAGCCCGATTCTTCTTTAAACTCATTAATGGTTTCTAAAGCCAGGTAAGGGTTAATCGCCGTAACACCAAAGCCCAGTAATGTGGCAAAATGATGTACTTCCCAGATATCACCAGCCTCGATCACAATACCTACAGCACCACGGTATCCCTTGCGGATTAAGTGATGGTGTACAGCAGAAACCGCCAATAAAGAAGGCATGGCAGCATGCTCAGAGTCAATAGCCCTATCAGTTAATACAATTACCTGGAAACCATCTTCAACTGCATCAACCGCATAACGGCATAAACGGTCTAAGGCTTTTGCCATAGCGCCCGGTTTGCCATCAGCCCTGAAATAAGTCTGTAAAGTTTTCGCCTGGAAAACACCTGTATCAATACTTCTTAACTTTTCTAATTCCTGATTGGTTAAGATTGGGTGTTTAATGGCTACAC
>NZ_JBFTQI010000703.1:0-3105 GCF_056398925.1 Pedobacter sp. 01T416_2 | reverse complement strand
CTTTTAGCCAAAACCATCGAACTGGTTTACGATCATAAACAAATTAACAACAGTATGCTAATGGCCAACGAATTTATGAGTGTATTGGTAGCGCTTTGGAATAAATTGAGTGGATTAGAATATATTGGCCAGCGCAAAGAAAATATTGTGGTTGCCGAACAGCAAGTTGTACAGCAGGTACAGGCCAGAAAAACCTGGACATTGCTGGATTAAAATTATTTCTCGGAGTAAATTAATAATGAAGCTGTACCCAGAGAAACCGGGTACAGCTTTTTTTATTCTTGTCAGTTAAAAATTAACAGGGCAATCCGACCTCCGCTTTTGGAATAAATTTTAATCGAAAGCAACCTGCTCCGGTCCTGAAATTTTATTGATGTGACAAGCGCACTTGCCTCCACTTACTTTAATCACAACAGATTTAGTTTGCTTGGTTTCTACTGAAGTACCGCTAATTTTTAAATCATCTCCCTGTTCTGACAGACCAAGTTTATTATTATCATCAACGATAATAAATACGCCTTTTATGGTATTTGTATAAATACTCGAATTAGCCGTTACCCGCTCTCCTGTTCTTTGGTTGATTACATTGAAATCTTTTACTTCAGCGGCAGCGCCTTTATTATCTACAAATTTTAACACTACCGAGGCAAATTCTTCAGTACAGACCTTGTCCCCACAATCAGAAGTGGTTTTATTTTTTTTACAGGTTAGCAGGGCAACACCCAACAATAATACAAGCGCTATTTTTTTCATCGTCTATTTGGTTTTTAATGAAAAACGACAAAGCGCATTAAAACGCTACAAAAAGGGAAATTATAGCTCCATTATGGCAACTACTTTCTAGCCGCCAACAAACTGTTCAAAACTCATAATTTCCTGGCACTTTCAATTTAAACATTACTTCACCCTCTCCCAAACACTTGTCCGGCCAAACAAAGACATGCCAATATACCCCCTGATATTCAGCTTACTATCCTTTAGTTTCAACGTACAGCTGTATGTTTTACCACTATAAGGATCATAAATCTCGCCACCATCCCACACGCCATTATGATAAGTAAAATCGTAAAGCATGATCAGATCTTTAAGGTTACGTGCCCTTAATTTTTCATCTTTGTTTTTTACGTCCTTCCTGGAAGTAATTCCATTTGGTTCGTACATGGTTTTACCCCAGATCAGCTTGCCGAAATACTTCCCTTTTGCTTTATAAATATCAATTTTACCGGTTTTATCTTCACTCAACCATACGCCTAAAATTTTATCAGCTTCTGGAGTTTGTGCGAATGTTTTTGTTGCCGCAAAAAGGCACAACAATAATATTATCCTTAGTTTTTTCATTATATATGTTTTACCAATTAAATTATTTAACTTTTATTACCACTTTTCCTTTGGCACGGCCACTTTCTACATAAGCTATTGCTTCATTGACCGATTGGAACGGAAAAATTTTATCTATCACAGGTTTAATAGCCCCGGCATTTATAAGCGTCGTAATTTCATTCAACTGAGATCCGCTAGCCCTCATAAACAGAAAGGAAAAATCAACATTCAGCCTTTTTGCTTTCTTTCTTACCTTCGAGTTCAACAGGCGCATAATCAGTTTCACGAACCAGGAGGCACCGATTTGTTTTGCAAAATCCGGATCGGGAGGACCAGAAATCGAGATGAGCTTTCCACCTGGTTTTAATACCTGTAGCGACTTTTCAAGCGTCAATCCGTCCTGGCTGTTTAAAACCAGATCATAATCATTCAGAACTTTCTCAAAGTCATCCTTTCTATAGTCTATAACAACATCTGCACCGAGACTTTTTACCAACTCGATGTTGGCTGTACCTGTCGTGGTAGCCACAGTAGCCCCCAGATATTTAGCCAACTGAATGGCAAATGTGCCGACACCGCCTGAGCCAGCCTGAATGAAAACCCGCTCTCCTTTTTGCAGTTTCCCTTTTTCAATGAGTGCCTGCCAGGCAGTGAGGCCCACGAGTGGGATGGATGCCGCTTCTTCCATGGTCAGTTCTGCAGGCTTTATTGCCAAATCGGCCTCATTAACGGCAATGAATTCTGCAAAAGTTCCGATACGATGATCTGCGGGCCGAGCATAAACATGGTCTCCAACCTGAAACTTTTGCACCTGCGCACCAACCTTAGTTATTATACCGGCCAGGTCATGCCCCAAAATAAATGGTGTTTTATAAGGTAAAAAAAGTTTGAATTCCCCTTTCCTTATTTTGGAATCGAGAAGGTTTATACCGGCAGCGTATACTTCTACCAATACTTCATCGGCTTTCAATACTGGAATGGGTACATTTTCAATCTTACCACCTTCCTTGCTTTTATATTTGTCTATAATGAACGCTTTCATATTATGTTTATTTCTTGTTTTATTATTTACGTCAGTTACAACATGCTGTTACTTAAGGCGTAATTTTTATGGGGATATTAATTTATAACTTTTCTTAGGATTAACCAAACCAAAAGCAATTCCTGGAAAAAGCCGGTTGACGATATACAATGTTTTTGTATCCCCTACACGGATGGTAAACTGATCCTTCTTGAGACCTGCGATAAGCGCTTTTACCAGACCTTCTGTAGTCATTTTTTTTCCCTTCCTATCAGCCGTCATTTCTGTAGCCACAACAGGAGGCAAAAGCTCAAATACCTTCAGGTTACTATTTAAAATTTGTAGGTGCTTTCTCAATGTTTCTGTATAAAACCGCAATGCTACTTTAGAAGCTGAGTAAGTTGCTTCCAGTAATGATGGAACATAACTAAGCAATGAAGTTGTGTTGATAATAGCGCCTCCCGCCCTTGATTTCAGCATATCCATGAAAAGATTGTTAAGCCTGATAACTGCAAGATAGTTGACGTTTATTTCGTAGGCTGCGTCTGTAAGATGCCTTTCGTTTGCCGATCCGAGATTGATTGGATCGGTTAAAACACCTGCATTGTTGTATAATATATCAATACCGCCCAATTGCTGCACCTGGTTAAAAAGCTTTTGTGCATCATCGGCTTCTGACACATCACTTTTAATGGTTATAATTGCCGGTTATAGTTTCCTGGCATCATCTAATTTCCCTTGGTTTCTGCCAGTAATGATTACAC
>NZ_JBFTQI010000702.1:0-3665 GCF_056398925.1 Pedobacter sp. 01T416_2 | reverse complement strand
GGTACCGCATCAGGGTGAATACCTAATTGAATGAATGTTTTGTTAAACCTTTCCGATCTTAAAAAATCTTTGGTAATTTTCCCCAAATGGTAATCGGCCCATAGCTGATGGTTATTTTCGGTATATATTGTAATAAAATCGGCACACGATTTTAAGCCAAGCTCCTCTAGTTTATAGGTTTGGTATAGCTCATCTAATGTTTCTTCGGCATTGCGATCAAAATCCCAAATGGTATGGTCGAGGTCGAAGAAAATGTGCTTTTTCATGAGTATATATATTAGCTGCAACGGTGATGAAGCTATCAGATTTTTCTAATCCCTACGTGATTTGAAAAATCATGATGGTTTCATGAGTGATGATTTTCACAAAGGTAGCCTAATGATTTTTGATTTATAAATAATCGGCAACTTTTGCATTTAATTCCTCAATAAGTTCGTCATCCATATACTGATATTCATCCGGGATATGAAGTGTAACAATTTCCTTATCGTAGGTTTCTTCAGGAAAACGTTCAGTGATCCTTTGCTTATGCTTTTTCTCCATCACAAAGATGAGATCGGCCCAGATGATCAATTTTGCATTAATTTTAATCTTAGCAGATGGCGCTGTTCCCGCTGACCTTACCTGATGATCGGGATGGTTTTTATAGATATTTTCCGCAGTGGCACTACGCCATTTATTTCTACTGCATATAAAGAGTATGTTCACTGGTTCTTGACTTAGGACTAAAAACTAAACCTTCTCTCCGTAGGCCAGATCGCCTGCATCGCCAAGTCCAGGTACGATATAAGATTTACTGGTCATTTCTTCGTCGATTGCTCCCAGCCAAAGTTTTGCTTTAGGCAGATTAGCACGTACATGTGCAACGCCTTCTGTACTGGCTATTGCGGCAACGATATGAAGTTCTGCAATTTTATAGCGGTTAATCAATTCTTTACAGCACATCACCATGCTTTGTCCGGTTGCCAACATTGGGTCGGCCATAATCAAAACTTTTCCTTCTAAATCTGGGGTAGAAATGTAATCCATCTGGATTACAAAATCGCCGCTTTTCTTTACTTTTCGGTAGGCAGAAATAAAACAGCATTCGGCTTTGTCGAAGATGTTAAGCAAACCTTGTTGAAGTGGCAACCCGGCTCGGAGTATAGTAGCTAAAACGGGCTGTTGAGTTAAAACCTCACAGGACGATACACCCAAAGGGGTTACGATTTCTTGAATGGTATATTCTAATGATTTGCTGATTTCGTAGGCAAAAAACTCACCAAGCCTTTCCATGTTTTTGCGGAAACGCATCGAATCTTTCTGAATGTTCTCATCCCGAAGTTCGGCAATAAAGGTATTGGCGATAGATTTTATCTTGCTTACATCAAAAATCATAGTAATGTTTCCGGTATCTTATAGGTTTATTCCTTGGGACGTTTAATTACTAAAATTAGCAATTTTAAGCCGGATAAATTAAATTAAAATCAATTTCCGGCATAATCGAGCATTTCTTTAAAGAGCGACTTTAGTTTTTTGTATTTCGCATTTGAAGATATACTTTTTAGACTCCAACTGCTGTAAAAGGTGCCGTTTACCACCTTCACTGCATCGATATATTGGTGTATTGTTTTAGTGGCTGCCTCACGTGTTAAAAACTGAAGAATATAATCGGTGAAGCAGTAAGAATTAACGATTAAAGGGGTTACTTTTTCGAGCTGAAGATCGTACCAGTTAAATGGCGTACAGGTTCCGGCCCTAAAGCCCGGTACATTACTATAACCCATAGAATAATCGGAAGTAATACCGGAATTAAGAATATTTAAATAGCAAATGGGGAATTTTAATACTTCTAACTGCTGACTACTTACAGGTGCAGGGTTTGGGTTGATTTTTTTGAGCTTAACAAGGCCTTCTTTAATCTCGAGCATTTTTTGCTTATCGCTGGCACAAGGTCTTAATAGCCCAACTGATTGATTGTTAAGTATTTTTGAAACGCCATTTATCCTAATGTAATTTATCGGCACATCAGGGAAATCGACAAAATAAAGAGGATTATTTTTTTTTGAAGAAAATAGCTGGTTTACCTCATCTAAAACCTGCTCATTATTAATCCCTACCCCTGTTAACCTGTCAAATTTCGAGCTCAGGTAATTGTTATCTTTTTTAAAGATAGCACTGAAAATAAATTTGGTCCTATTTAATAATCCCTCGGGCAAGTTGGGCAAAATATTGAAGTGAACGGTTGGCTGGTGCTGAAAATTCTTTTCGTGGAACTTAAAATGTGGATGCTTTTTTTTGATCAAACTTTTAATGATCAATGCCCATTCATCAATAATCGGTTTATCTAAAATCTTCCATTTGTGCTGATGGCTTTTTGATGGCCTAAATTCTTCTTCATTTTTTTTGGGATAAAAATATTCCTCATACCGGCTTAATATAAAAAATGAGGCAGCAAAAACATCAAATGGCAAGGCTGATTGTGTAACCGGAAAAGGGGCCTGATATTCGCCAAAAGGAATAGTTTTTGGCTTAATTTCTTCTAATTTGTTGGAGAAGAGTAAAGTGGTACGCTTAAAAAAAAGTTCCTCACCCAGTGGCTCTTCGCCATAACTGATTTTGACATGCTCGCTCTGTAGAAAATATTGGCTATTGCCTGTAAATTCCAATTCTGTTTTAAGAATATCTTTAAAAATAAAATTAAAGATATATTTTATCCGAGGCGTTAATATATTGGAGAAGATGATTAGATGCATAACTTATTTTAACAACACGGTATTTAAAAAAAGATTACAAGAAATATTTCTCAGCAGATATTAACTTAAATAATATTGCCTTCTAAAATTAACGGTAATTTAACATTAAGCCGTAATTTAATACAAAAATTACAATTAAAAGTTTGCTGTGAACTTTTTTTCAGGGTAAAGGATTTTTGTGCTTTTACGGTTAGGGCCTTTTACAATATGTACAATGCTCATCTGATCATCAAACATATCATATAAAATAGTGTGCTTTTAGCTGTAAATGAGAAAGTAGATATTTTTTCACCAATTCATCCATTGCCTTCTTCATATTCGGATTGCTCAGATCGGTTTTCTGTTTGTATAATTTGGCTAAAATTGCCTCAAAGTCGTCAGAAAAGATTTTACAGCTTACTTCTAAGGTTTTATCCTTGGCATTAAAGTTTACTTCAGTTGTGCTTACATGCAAAGGGTGTTTTATTCCTGCTCCAACAGAAAAAAAAGCAACACACAAAAGCAAAAAACTATATTTTAATTTACGCATCAACATATTAAATCTTTCCTTAAAAGGGCAAAGTTAACACATAATCTTCTACTTGTTAAATGTAATTAAGGTGTTATGTCCACATTGTTCTAAATGTAAGTGCCTGAAATTTAAGCGGGCAAATATTTTACTTAGTTTCTTATGGGATGGATGAACATGTGTAAGCTTAATATTAAAATTTTCATTGAGCCAATAGCTCATTTTAATGGCCAATTTTCTAAAACCCGATTCTTTTGCAAGTTCTTCCTGAAGAAATTTCTCATTGTTAACCACAATAAAACCGTAGCCGTTTTCTTTGATTAAGTTGTAGATACATTTTGCAAAACGGTAATCGTTAATGCAATAATACCAACATATGCGGTTAAAAATAATATCGAACTTGCCATGGGCTTCTTCTAAAT
>NZ_JBFTQI010000701.1:0-3120 GCF_056398925.1 Pedobacter sp. 01T416_2 | reverse complement strand
TAATTCTCCTGTTTTGGGCAGTCAGCATGCTGGCATTAATACCATTGCAGAGTTTAAGAAAGAAATTGCTTCATGCCGCACCTTCTGTTTCTTACACGAATTGGAATACCAGTTATCGCACAATTTAATTAAAGGTGGAGATTTAAATAACGCTATTGTAATTGTAGATAAAGAGGTTACGAAGGACGAATTGAGCCATTTGGCCAAATTATTTAACCGTAAAGATATCGATGTTGCCCCACAGGGAATTTTGAACAACATGGAATTGCGTTACCAAAATGAGCCTGCCCGTCATAAATTATTAGATATGATTGGCGATTTAGCTTTGGTTGGCATGCATTTAAAAGGCCATATTATGGCTGCCCGCCCAGGCCATGCAGCAAACGTTGCTTTTGCTAAAAAAATTAAAGCAGCGATTAAAAAAGAGAAAAACAAAAAAATACAAAAGGTTTACGATCCAAGTGCAAAACCACTATATGATGTTGTTCAGATTATGGATATTTTGCCTCACCGCCAGCCATTTTTATTCGTTGATAAAATATTAGAACTTTCTAAAAATCACGTGGTAGGTGTTAAAAACGTAACCATGAACGAAGAGTTTTTTAAAGGTCACTTCCCTGGTGCACCGGTTTTTCCGGGCGTAATTCAAATTGAGGCTATGGCTCAGGTTGGTGGTATTTTAGTGTTAAGTACCGTTCCAGATCCTAGAAATTATTTAACCTATTTCTTAAAAATAGATAACGTACGTTTTAGGGCCCAGGTTCTTCCTGGCGATACTATTGTTTTCCGCTGCGATTTACTTGAACCAATCAGAAGGGGTATTGCCCAGATGAAAGGTGTAGGTATGGTTGGCGAAAAAATCGTTGTCGAAGCCGAAATGATGGCTCAAATTTCAAAAGTTAAACAAGCAGAACCCGCCCAATAATGATACAACCTTTAGCATACATACATCCCCAGGCAAAGATTGCCGAAAACGTGGTAATCGAACCCTTTGTAGTGATACATAAAGACGTTGTAATTGGAGAAGGAACCTGGATCGGATCGAACGTAACCATTATGGATGGCGCACGTATCGGCAAAAACTGCCGTATCTTTCCTGGTGCTGTTATTTCTGGCGAACCACAGGATTTAAAATTTGCAGGTGAGGTTACCACTGCAGAAATCGGCGACAATACGACTATCCGCGAATGCGTAACCATTAACCGTGGTACAAAAGATAAATGGAAAACTACCATCGGTAGCAATTGTTTAATTCAGGCTTACTCACACATCGCGCACGACTGTGAAGTTGGCAACAACTGTATTTTCTCGAACAGCACTACCTTGGCTGGCCACATTACCATTGGAAACAATGTGGTTTTGGCGGGTTTGGTTGCGATACATCAATTTGTTAAAGTGGGTTCTTATGCTTTCGTAACTGGTGGTTCATTGGTACGAAAAGATGTCCCCCCTTATGTAAAAGCAGCTCGTGAGCCACTTTCTTATGCGGGAATTAACTCTGTTGGTTTGCGCAGAAGAGGTTTTACCAACGAGCAGATTGACGAAATCCAAGAGATTTACCGTGTACTTTTTGTAAAACACAATAATGTAACTAAAGCTTTAGACATGATCGAAGCCGAATTTAAACCAACGGAAATCCGTGACGAAATTGTAGATTTTATCCGTAATTCTAACCGTGGTGTAATGAAGGGCTTTGGAATGGGCAGTTAAGCTTAAAGCAGAAAGACCAAAGCTTAAAGCAAAATAAATATTCATGATTGATTTAACACTAATCAGAACCGATTCAGGCAATGCCGATTTTAGAACATTGGTCGCGTTATTGGATAAAGATTTAGCTGTTAGAGATGGCGACGACCATACTTTTTATGCTCAATTTAATAAGGTTGATGCCATTAAAGAGGTGGTTATAGGTTATCAAAATGGAGTCCCGGTTGGCTGTGGCGCCATAAAGCCTTTTTCAGCAACAGAAGCCGAAGTTAAAAGAATGTTTGTACATCCGGATTATAGGAAGCAAGGCATAGCCGCTAAAGTTTTAAATGAATTAGAAAGCTGGGCTGCTGAACTCGGTTTTACTTCATGTGTTTTAGAAACAGGCAAAAAACAGCCAGAAGCCATTGCACTTTACCAAAAGGTGGGTTATCATATCAGGCCCAACTACGGACAATATGTCGGTGTTGATAATAGCGTTTGTATGGCTAAACCGCTTACCACTAAACCCTAAACGCCCTGCCGCAAATGAATATCTCTTTAAATAATGTTGGCAGAAGGTTTAATAAGGAATGGATTTTTAGAAATTTAACTACTGAATTCACCTCTGGTAACAGTTATGCAATACTGGGACCTAATGGCTCTGGTAAATCAACTTTATTAAGCGTTTTAACGGGTAGCTTATCTCCTTCTGAAGGAGAAATTTCATTCTCAGACACCAAAGAGATCTCTATAGAAAATATCTATAAATACATCAGCCTGGCTGCACCATATCTCGAACTGGTTGAAACATTTACCTTAAAAGAGAGCATTGATTTTCATTTTAAGTTCAAAAATTTTGCTCCGGGACTCGATTCAAAAAAGCTGATCACCATACTGGGATTAGAAAAAGCAGCAAACAAAGAAATCAAGTACTTTTCATCGGGAATGAAGCAAAGAACCAAACTAGCTTTGGCATGTTGTACCGATACACCAATTTTATTTTTAGATGAGCCTACGAGCAATTTAGACGTTCAGGGAATAAATTGGTACCGCGAACTGATCGAAAATTTTGGAAAGGACCGCCTAACGATAATCGGCTCCAATCAAATACAGGAATACGATTTTTGCACAAAGCAGATACAAATATCAGATTACAAGTAAGTTATATATAAAATCCACTCCTTACAAAACGTCTGTTTTGTCATACATTTGTATTAAAAATAAATTTTTTTAAAAACATTTTGTAATTCACAAATTATACTTACCTTTGCACCACCAAAAAGAGAAACAATTATTTAATTTATCTCTTCAAGTAAAAGATCATATTTCCGTATTTCGGAATCAAAATATATAGCCCGTAAAGGCAAAGAGTTTTTCATAGTTTAGTTTGAGGTTTAGGTTGATTATGCCTTTGGAGTGGTTCCCAAAGGC
>NZ_JBFTQI010000700.1:0-3131 GCF_056398925.1 Pedobacter sp. 01T416_2 | reverse complement strand
TTATTCATGCGAAAAGTCCGGGGCCGATTGCGCTTTCTATCGAGGAGGGAAATTTGTTTCCATTACCTTTAACTGCATCAGGAAAGGTTTTATTGGCTTATATGCCCGAGGCTGAGCGTAGCACAACATTAAAAAACAATTCCATTTTTAAAAAATATGCTAAAGCCCAGCAAGAAGATTTTTTGACCTCATTGGAAGATATTCAGCAAACTGGCTCTTATTTCAAAAATAGTGATTCAGTTTCTGGTGTTACCGATCTTTCGGTACCAATTGGTATTAATGGCAATAATGGAATTATCGCCTGTTTAACCATTTCAATGTTAAATGCGATAAATGTAGATCAAGCGATTGAAAATGATGTGATCCTTGCCGAGGCCTATAAATGTGTTAAAAAAATAGAACAACGGATTGGGGTTTAATTGTTGATTTTACTTGTCAAGTCGTCATCCTGAACCCGATAGCTATCGGGTTGTTTCAGGATCTATCTTTTTATTAAAGTACTGATCCTGATGTAGAAATTGAGCGTGTAAGAAACCGCAATTCATTTGGGCGTTCCCCAAGCTACGCAAGGGTCCGGKCTTTTCAGGGCTGCGCTTCGCTCCGGTACCGATGAAAAATCGGTACTGAACCCTTACAATCCCTAACGCGAAGCTACCGTATCATGATATTTCGCTTAATTGCTTGCGCTCGTTTCCCAACGAGTGCATGAATAACTTTACGATTTTATCGTTTGTAAACGACAAGCTATTCAACGCTCGTTAGAAACGAGCGTTAGCCCAGAACCCTTACAATCCCTAACTCGGTATCTATCGCAATAAGCTATAGACAGGTTGATGTGTAGCCAAGAACTACTGAGTTTGGTTAAATAAACCTGATAGAACGGAAAGCCCGGAGCGAAGAATGAGTGAGGACTTGGAGGGAGAGCAGGACTTTCATAACCTAAAAGCACCGAACCCCGCTTTTCTAAATAATATGACCGGCTAAATAAAACCTCCGCTTCGCTCTGGTACCGATGAGGAATTGGTACAATCCCTAACGCGAAGTTACCGTATTGAGATTTTCGTTTCAAACCTCACAGGTTTATAAGCTTATAGTCATTGCGAGGAAGAATGACGAAGCAATCTTAAAGCGGTCGCTATAATCCATAGTAGTAAGATTGCTTCGTCGGCTGAAAAAGCCTTCTCGCAATGACGAAACTAGCCCGAATACTTCACGCTATAATCCTTGCCTTTTTCAATTGTAATTTCATACGAACCTTTCGATACTTCTTTCATTTCAGTGCCTTTCACAACTGGTTTGGTTTTGCTTTTTATCTTTAGTTTACCTACGCCTGTTGGAGAAGAAACTTTKATTTCTTTTTTACTGCAAAACACTGAAATATCACCATTCGCAGTTGGGACTTTGCCCTCCATCCAGGCTAAGCCACCCAGATTAGGTTCAATGGTGTAAGTTTCATAACCTGGTGTGGTAGGTTGTACGCCTAAATAATATTTTCCCAATAAATAAATCGGACTTGCACCCCAGGCGTGGCAAAGGCTTTTTCCAAACGGGCGGCCGTACATAGCCAAGTGTTCGGTTCCCTTTTTATCTGGGTTGTATTCCTCCCAAAAAGAGGTTGCGCCCAATTTTAACATGCCGCCCCAATAATTTTTCATTTCCTTTAATACATAAGGTTGTTCGCCCATGGCACATAATGCTTCGAGCTCATAAAAACGCATATAAGGTGTGGTAATTTTGGCAATCTGATCGTTTAAAAGCACATTCTTTTTAACCGATAACTTTTGTTCCGGTGTAAAATAATCAAAGAAAATCCCGAACATGTTGGCATAACGGGTTACATTATCTGTTTGTTTATCGTCAATCCGGCTGTGAACCAAAGCGCTTTTTTGCTGATTCCAATAAAGTTCAAAAATCTTGTTTTTCAGCTCTTTAGCCTGTTTATCGTATTTGGCAATGCCTTCTGCATCATTGGCTAATTTGGCACATAAAGCCATTGTTTCTAAACTCCTGGCATATAACAACTGTTCGAAACTTACTTCACCATCTTTACTTAGTTTATCTGCCCAATCGATAAAAATCCAGTCACCAGGCATCCATTCTAACAGGCCATTTTTATTCTTTCTTCCATCGATGTAAGTCATTAGCGACTGCATTCGTGGGTAAATATCCTGTACGAACTTCTGGTCGCCGGTAAAYTTATAGTAATCATAAATCCCTAAAAACCAATAAAAAGAGTAATCCATAATGGTATTGATGTGCGCCGTTACGGGATCTTTTCCACGCTGAGCCAATAAAGTCCGTTTTACAGTTGGTGCATCAAAAAACGAGTAATAGTTCATCAAATAACTTTGATAAGCATCGCCACTCCACACCCAGCGATCGCGTTTTATGCCATCGATAAAGAACTCGCGGGTATTTAAATGGAAGGTATATTTGGCCACATCGTAAATTTTGTTTAGCTCCTCATCCGAAGATTTAAAACTTCCGCGTTCTGTTACTGGTGAATACTCATATAACATGGAAATAGAATCGACTGTTACATTTCCAGTTGTTTGGCGGTTCACATATCTAAATGCTTTCGAAAGTGGCATAATGGAATCCTTTTTCACAGCCAAATCAATATCCACATAATCTAAAGTCTCACATTTATCTTCAGAATAAGCTTCTTCAGCAGATTCACCATAAAATAAACTCAATCTACCTTTACCTTTTAAACCATGAACCTTAATGAAGCCAAAAGTTTCTTTTCCAAAATCTAATAGTTCTCCCCCCTCATTCTTTTTTCTACTTACCGCGGCAATACCTTTAACAGGCAATTTAAACTGTGATGGCAATTGAGTTGGATCAGTTAAATTCCATGAGCCTGCTAAAACAAAGGTAGTTCCCGATTTATCAGAGGTTTTTCCACTCGCATCGATCCATTCTTTATCCTCGAAAGTAGTGAGCCAGGTTTCATCAGAAACTACCGTTTTACCCTGAACAAAAATCGCCGGAACATGCGCCTGGTTGTAAACCTTCAAACTCAATTTGTGTTTCCCTGCTGGAATCTGAATGCTTTTTGGAAAACCCGCAATGGCCTGACCATCGATTTTAACGTTGTAAGTACCTTCTACAAACAATTTAACCTCTTC
>NZ_JBFTQI010000699.1:0-3149 GCF_056398925.1 Pedobacter sp. 01T416_2 | reverse complement strand
GTCTAGCTCTTCCACCAATTTGTCCGGTTCAGCTATTTTCCACCTAATTTCAGGCATACTATCCGCTTATTTTTGATAAAAAAAGAATAGAAATTATGAAAACACTAAAAAGAATAGCGATCGTAAATGCAGTCATTGTGGCGGTAATAGCACTTAGCGCATTTATTTGGGTAGGATCTGCACAAGAAAAAAAAGTGGAGCAGCCCGTTAATGGGAGAGGCTTTGCCGTTTTGGAATTATTTACGTCTGAAGGATGTTCGAGCTGTCCGCCAGCAGAAGAACTGTTGGCCAAAATAGAGAAAGAATCTAATGGGAAACCAGTGTATGTGCTTGGATATCATGTTGATTATTTTGATAATTTAGGTTGGAAGGATGTTTTTGGAAGTCAGGAAAACACAAAAAGGCAAAAAAAATATAGTGCTTGGTTAAACGCACAGGTTTATACCCCTCAATTGGTTATTAACGGCGCTCAGGAATTTATAGGCTCTAATGAAAACGACGTAAGAAATGCCATTAATGAACAGCTTCTGAATAAAAGGTATACAGCCAGTTTAGCCTTCGATACGAAAAGGGATGGGGATGTACTGAAAATAAATTACGAAACCAAAGGTACTCAGGCTAGCGACGATCTCCTTTTTGCACTGGTACAAAAGAGCGGTAGTACCGATGTACAGCGTGGGGAGAATGCAGGACTTAAATTATCCCACATCCAAATGGTACGGAAAACCTTAACACTGTCTCTAAAGGATGCAAAATCTGGAACTGCGGTATTGAATATCCCTAAAGATAGTAGTGCCGAAAAATGGGAAGTAATCGGAATGGTTCAGCATAAAACAACAGGCGCAATTTCAGCAGTAAATGCATCAACAACATTTTAATCATTTATCATCATGGAAAATCATCAAAATACCACAACCAACAGTTTATTAGTTGGATTGGCAAGCTTAATGTCGACACTTTTTCTGGTTAGCCCCCCATTTGAAAAAAATCCACAGCAATGTGAAATGGTGCAAAGCATCGGAAAGAAAAAAGAGAAAGGACTGGAGAATGAGCCAGTTGTATAACATAAATCTAGTTGCTAATTTATAAGCAACGTTTATTAGTTAGGAGGTCGCCATATATTTGGCGACTTTTCTATTTAAAAATAATTTGCGCTGTGCTTTAGCATCAAACAAAGAGATTAGTGACGCATTCACAGCCTTGGATGTTTAGCTGTTTTATAGATTACAGATGCTGTACCAGGTAAAATTTCTCACCAATAAAAAAGGCGCTACTAGCGCCCTTTTTATGTGAAAACTGATTTAATTAGAATTATTCAAACCTTAAATAGCAGTTAGATTAGAATAGTGGGTAGGATAAAGTTTTTGGAACATCAGGTAGGTTATTGTAACGATAGCAAAGGCTATAATGGCATCAGTAGTGGCTAGCGGACCGATCACAATTAGTTTTGAGCAGAATGCAAAAATGATATCAAAGAATATCCCTGCAAATACCCATTCTTTTAACCTTAACCATCTGTTGGGGATTAGTAGAACCACGATTCCGGCTAATTTAGCAACACCAAGTACATAAATAAAGTACGCTGGATATCCCAGTTTTAATGTAATGTCCCAAACAATAGGGTTTTTTGTGAGTTCACAAACTCCGCTGGTGCCAAACCATAACGAAGTTAGTGAGGCACCGATCCAATAAATGGTTTTTGTTGTTTTAAGTGTCATAATATTTTTTTTAAGTTGCCCAAAAATGTTGCATAAACATTCCAAAAACCAGTTGAATGGATCTGAACCAGACAAATTGAATCCTGAATTAGACAATTGAATGAATTTGTTTTTAAATATTAGTTTGTGATGCATTTTTAACTTAAAAGGCCCACTAATAAATGTGTAGATCAAAGTCAGATATTTGTTACGGATAAAATCCTCCTGAATATTTACTTTAGTTTCGATATTGGGTATTCGTTTACGGTTTATTGATCGTATCCGCCAATATTTTTAGAAATGAAATCAAATTAACACCATAATTAATCAACTATGTCGAATCGAAACAACGCAGCCGATACTACTGGAGCCTTAACAGATGCTGGGATAAGCCCGGATAAGAAAACATTTTTACAATCACTCACCGAAGATTGGTGGGCTGTTATATTGGGAACGATTATTATTGCCACTGTACTTTATTTAACCAACAATGGTACTGTAATAAGTTTACCTGCATTTAAATGGGCAACCAGTGAAGACCTTTTGGGTAAAATATTATCAGCATCCAACTTATTGTTAATTGTTGAAATGGGGGCAGTTTTTCTGGCCTTAGCTTCGGTAGCGATAGGTTTATCTGGAGGCAGTGTTGCGCGGTTTGCTGGCGGTTTTGCGCTCATCTATTTTTTAGCTATCGTTTCTTTTATTATCGGAGGCAATAAAAGTGTATCCTATTTTGGGTTAGAATATGTGGTATTTGCATTGCTTATCGGTATCGCATTGGGCAACCTGATCAGGTTGCCATCTTGGCTAAAAGAAGCAGTACGGTCTGAGTTTTATATTAAAACAGGTTTGGTGATATTAGGAACCACTATTTTATCGGCCGATCTGATCAAAGCTGGTTTACCCGGTATAATACAGGCCGTTATTGTTGTTACTGTAGTTTGGTTTTTTTCGATGTGGTTAAGCCGCAAGTTAAAAGTAGATGATGAATTTGGCGTAATATTGGCCTCAGCCGTATCTATTTGTGGTGTTTCTGCAGCAATTGTTGCTGCAGGCGCTATTAATGGTGATAAACGTAAATTATCTTATGTAACCACGCTGGTATTGATTATGGCTATCCCGATGATGATTATTCTGCCTTGGGCGGTAAAGTATTTTCATATACCTGAGGTGATTGGTGGGGCATGGCTGGGTGGTACCTTGGATACAACGGCAACCGTAACCGCTGCAGGCGATTTGGTTGGGCCAATAGCCGTTAAAGCAGGTGTTATAGCCAAGTTTTCGCAAAATGTTTTTATTGGTGTTGCTGCTTTTTTTATAGCTATATGGTGGGCCTATAAAAAACCTAAAAGTGAAGATGGTATACCCTTCAAAGCAGAGCGCCCGGGGTTGAAAATTGTGTGGGAGCGATTTCCGAAATTTGTATTGGGTTTTGTTGCAGCATCTTTGGTG
>NZ_JBFTQI010000698.1:0-3150 GCF_056398925.1 Pedobacter sp. 01T416_2 | reverse complement strand
GTAGTAAGCGTTGCTTTATTTTCTGGTTTAACCAGATTGTCAACAGTTCCGGCAGGAAGTTTATCAAATGCAGCATTTGTTGGTGCAAAAACAGTGAAAGGGCCAGCACTTTTTAAAGTTTCAACCAAACCTGCGGCTTTTACTGCTGCAACCAGTGTAGTGTGGTCTTTTGAATTTACAGCATTATCTACAATATCCTTAGTCGAATACATGGCTGCGCCACCAACCATTGGATTTTTTTGAGCGTAAACTTGAGTAGTGAATGCCATGGTAATTACGGCAAATGCGGTTAAGATTAAATTTTTCATTATTTCTAATTTTTAAGTTTCTGTTATTTGATTCCATTTACGATAGCTTACAGATACTTGGTTTTTAGAAATAAAAAATAATTTTTAATGTGTTGATTGTTAATGATTTAAATTTTTATTTTTTTTAATTTGTAAAGGTGCGGTGGTGGTTCTTCGGGTGGGCTAGCCCCGTTTTTCGCTAAATCTTTTGGCTGTTCTTCGACTCCGCTCAGAATGAGCGCCAAAAGGATATCGCTTCAACCAGGTTTAGATCAATTGGGCTCGCCCCTAAATCGCATCCTTTTAAACTTGGTGGATCACGCTTAACGCCAACCTCAAAACGCAGTGCTAGTTCACTTTCGCCGTTCTTACCTTTTTAGAAAAAAGCTTAGGGAAAAAGCGTTTCAATAATACTGCTCTGGTTTCTTTTCCGCCAATATAAACCTCTTCCTTTTTATTTTTAACAGCTTGTACAATTTGTTTTGCACATTCGGCAGGTGTCATGGCATTTTCATGTGCATCGCCCATCTTATTAAGTGGGTTACCATCTCCCGTAAGTGCGTTGTAGGTAACATTTGTTTTGATAAAACCTGGACAGATGATGGTAATATCGATGTTTTTATCGTAAACTTCCGATCGGAGCGAATCGAAATAACCATGCAGCGCATGTTTTGAGGCCGCATAAGTAGAGCGGAATTTCGTGCCGAATTTTCCAACAAGGCTACTAATTACAACTATCTGTCCACCACCGTTAGCGATCATCAAAGGTAAAACTGCTTTGCTCAGTACAACTGTTCCCCAGAAATTGGTGTCCATAATCTGTTGTTCTGTTTGCAGGTTGGTTTCGAGCGCTAAACTCCGCTGACTTACGCCGCCGCTATTGATCAGTAAATCTATTTTTCCAAAAATACGGATGGCATCGGCAGCTTTGTTTTCAAGTGTAGCTGTTTCGCTCAAATCGAATGGTAAAACATGTACATTAAAAGAATTTTGGCAGTTTCCTTTTACACGGAATAGTTCGTCACGATTTCTTCCTGAGATGATCAGTTTATTGCCAGCTTTAAAATATTCATATACCAAGGCCTCTCCAATACCTGATGATGCACCTGTAATCCATACAATTTTTGACATATATTTTAATTAATTATTGAATGACTGAGTTTTGAATGAGTGAATGTTGTTTAACCGGCTAAATCAGTCAGCTCTAATTCAATCCTTCTCAATTCACTCATTCATCTCCTACAATAAACAATTCCGAAGCAATATGATCGGCAAATAATTTTCCGTTTTGACTTAAACAAATTTTATCCCCATCAATGATCAGCCAGTCTTTATCCTCGAAATTTTTTAGGTTGTGTTTTGTTTCCGCTAAAAAATCTTTCCCGAAATCGGTATTTATTTTTTGTAAATCAGTTCCCCACATCGTTCTTAACGAAGTCATGATGTACTCGTTAAATCTGTCGTTTAAACTCAGTTCTTCAACAATTTCAGGAAGCTTGTTATGGCCTAACGTTTCCATATACAACGCGTTATTGGCAGGGTTCATATAGCGGTTTTGGCCATTAAAACCGTGTGCCGATGGGCCAATGCCAATATAATCTATTCCCTTCCAGTAATTGGTGTTATGCACTGCATAATGATCGGGTTTAGCAAAATTCGAAATTTCATAGTGTTCAAAACCTGCATCAACAAGTTTATCCATCAAAATTACAAACTGAGCGGCGCTTTGGTTATCGTTTACGGGAGTTTGTTTTTTATTTTTGATGGCGTGGGCTAAAGCTGTCCGAGGTTCTACCGTTAGCGCGTATCCCGAAATATGCGGAACCTCCAGCTCAATTGCTTTTTGGATATTACTTAACCATTTTTGATCGGTGAGTAAAGGATAGCCATAAATTAAATCGAGGGTTAGGTTTTCAAAACCAGCATCCTGACTTCTTCTGATACAATCTTCCGCTTCTTGGGCCCGGTGCGCGCGGTTCATCCAGGTCAGATCTTCATCATAAAAAGACTGTATGCCCACACTAAAGCGGTTAACGGGCAATTGTTTCAGTTCTTTTAATTTCTGGGCGGTTAAATCATCTGGATTGGTTTCGATGGTAATTTCAGCATTTGCATCAACAGAAAAAGTGTGGTCAATGGCATCGAAAATCTTTTGTAAAGCTGCCTGCGATAAAATAGAGGGTGTTCCGCCGCCAAAATAAATGCTTCCAACCTGTCCGCCAATCCGATCTTTTTTCATTTTGATCTCTTTGCAGATCGCATCAACCATTTCATCAGCATATTTTAAAGAAGTGCTGAAATGAAAATCGCAATAGTGACAGGCCTTTTTACAGAAAGGGATATGAATATAGATACCGGACATTGATGCAAAGATAGCGAAGTTAGGTTTTCTTTATTGTCATAATATTTAGTTAGGTAGTTTGAACGGTCGCATAAATTTTAGAATAACAAGAAAGTAAAGCTATATATTTACTTTTTATTGCTTTTGTAAAGTAATAGCTTTACCTGCGTTACTAGTTAAATGAATGAAACTACTTTCGCATTTCTTTGCTACTGTAGTTTTTTAAGTGTCTTTTCCCATCTTTATCTCCATCCCAAACGTTTGTGACCGCTGAAATTTTATGTGGAAGTTCTTTCTGTTTAATAATCTGGATTTTTGCGATCCTTCTAAAAGTTTTGTTCCATCGCCTTTTATCTAGCTTTTCTGAAGTCGCAGTTGTTATTCCGAATATTGGCGTTTTCTTTTTTGAATTGGACATTGTTTAATGCGTGCTATTTTTGCATTATTGCTAAAGTTATTAATTAATCCATTTATTTTCTTTAGGTAAACCATGATTATTCGACTACTTTTGCATCCTTAAGT
>NZ_JBFTQI010000697.1:0-3151 GCF_056398925.1 Pedobacter sp. 01T416_2 | reverse complement strand
CCCTACAGCTCTTCAGGCAGATATTATTGATGATTTATCCTCGTATTTTAAGGCTGGCAACTCAAAAGAAATTGCGAAAAGTTTCGCCTCAACTATTGAACTTATTATAGTTGATGAAGAAGATGTATACTCAAAAGCACAGGGTGAACAGATTTTAAGAGATTTTTTTGTTAAACATCCGCCAATAAAAACAAGTATTTTTCATAAAATTAATACGAATCCAAATTATCGTTTTGGCGTAATTATTCTAAGTACCGCCAAAGAAACCTTCAGGGTTTCTATTACCATGAAAAAATTCAATACCAGCTTTTCGATTACTGAATTAAGGATCGAACCGGCAAAGGATTAATTGGCTAGTGCCAACTTCATAAGTCGCGGAGGCTAGAAACTTCTGATGTTAACAAATCACTTTAACGCTTCAGTAAATTGTATGCTAACAAATATTTCTTATTTTTGCGGCATAAAATCTACATTTTGGATACTCAACTTATACATCAATTCATAAAAAATGCCCTTGCCGAAGATGTTGGTGATGGTGATCATACTTCACTGTCAACAATTCCACCCGGAACGCAGGGAAAAGCAAAACTGATTATCAAAGAAGATGGTGTTTTGGCTGGAATTGAACTGGCTCTTGAAATTTTTAAGGAAGTTGATGATACTTTAAAGGTTGATGTACTGTTGCAGGATGGTGTAGCGGTAAAAGTAGGCGATATTGCCCTAACCGTTTCAGGAAGTACACATGCTATTTTAATTGCAGAGCGTTTGGTTTTAAATTGTATGCAGCGCATGAGTGGTATTGCAACTAAAACCCATCGGATTGTTTCTTTATTGAAAACAACTAAAACCAAAATTTTAGATACCCGTAAAACCACTCCAGGGCTTCGCTATTTAGAAAAATGGGCAGTAAGGATAGGAGGAGGTGTAAATCACCGCATTGGTTTATATGATATGATCTTAATTAAGGATAATCATGTAGATTATGCAGGAGGAATTTCAAACGCAATTACAGCTGCTAAAAAATATCTAATTGATCAAAATAAATCACTTCAGATCGAAATTGAGGTGCGTAACCTGGAAGAGTTGTCCCAAGTTTTGTCTATTGGTGGTGTAGACCGTATTATGCTTGATAATTTCAGTTTCGAAAACTTAAGAGCTGCGGTTAAATTAATCGACGGTAAATTTATTACAGAGGCTTCTGGAGGAATTACTGAAGAGAATGTTGCCGAATATGYTGCTTGCGGAGTAGATTTTATTTCGATGGGCGCGCTTACACACTCTGTGAAAAGCCTGGATATGAGTTTAAAAGCATACTAAAGTGATTTGCTATAAAATTAAAAGCTTATTTTTTGTATCATTGTAGGCTATGGTTACGGTTTATTCTCTCAGCGCGTTATTAATTGCCTACCTTTTTGGATCTATCCCAACAGCTGTATGGCTTGGTCAGGCCTTTTACGGGGTCGATGTAAGAGAGTATGGAAGTGGCAACGCTGGCGCAACCAATACCTTTAGGGTATTGGGAAAAAAAGCAGGAATTGCTGTAATGATCATCGATATTGCAAAAGGTTATACCGCAACCAATCTGGCCTATTTAATCGGCATGTCGGTAACCGGGCCACAAAATTCAGTTGTTTTTGTCAATTATCAACTTGCACTGGGTGTAACCGCAGTAATGGGACATTTATTTCCTGTTTTTGCAGGTTTTAGAGGCGGAAAAGGTGTTGCTACACTTTTTGGAATGATTTTGGCAGTTAACTTCGAAGCATCTATGCTTTGTGTTCTGGTTTTTGTGGTTGTGTTATTGTTAACTAAATATGTTTCATTAAGCTCCATTTGTGCAGGATTTACTTTTCCGCTCAGTGTGGTGTTCTTGTTTCAGGTTTCAATCAAATCGGAAGTGCTTTATGGCATGGTGGTTTGTATTTTAATCTTAGTTACGCACCAAAAAAACCTCGAAAGATTGCTGAAAGGCAAAGAATCTAAAGTGTATTTGTTTAGGAAGAAAACTAATTAATTAACAAAACACATTTCATTAAAACTTATTTATAGGCTTACTGTTTAATCTACGGTTTTGCTTATCAGTATTTACTAATCATTTAAAATCGCATTATGAAAAAGTTATTTTTAACAGCAAGTGTTGCTGGAGTATTATTATTTAACTCCTGTTCTACCGTTCCTTTAACAGGCCGTAGTCGATTTGATTTAGTGAGTAACGACCAGGTTTTGCCAATGGCTTTCCAGGCTTATAGCACCTTTTTAACGGAGAATAAAACTACAGTTTTACCGGCCTCGAATGCGCAGGCTTTGAAAGTTAAAACCGTTGGTAGTAGATTAATTACGGCTGTAAAATCGTATATGAACAGCAATAATTATGGAAACCTGATTGCAGATTACCAGTGGGAGGTTAATGTAGTACAGAACAACGAGAAAAATGCCTGGTGTATGCCCGGCGGGAAGATTGTAGTTTATACAGGTATTTTACCCATAACACAAGACGACGCAGGTTTGGCCACTGTAATGGGCCATGAGATTGCCCACGCCATTGCAGGTCACTCTGCAGAGCGGATGTCGCAGGAAATGGTTGCTCAGGGTATTGGTGCAGCAGCAGGTGTTGCATTATCTAAAAACCCAAAAACTCAATCTATTTTTAATACGCTTTATGGTGTAGGTACACCAGTGGCGATGTTAAAATTCAGTCGCAATCAAGAATTAGAAGCCGACCGTTTAGGCTTGATTTTTATGGCCATGGCCGGATACAATCCACAAAATGCCACTGCTTTCTGGAATAGAATGTCGGCGGCATCGGCAGGTGCACAAAAACCAGCTGAATTTTTAAGTACCCACCCAAGCGATGCGACACGTATTGCACAGATCCAAAAATATTTACCTGAAGCGCAGCAGTATTATAAGAAATAGGTTTATGATTTAAGGTTTAAGGTGGAAGGTTTTGCATAATGCAGAATTTTCGATCTTTTTAAAGTGTCGTCATACTGAATTTATTTCAGCATCGTTCTTGCTATTAAGATCTTATCGAGCTTGTATCATAAAGATAGATTTGTCATCCTGAGCTTGTCGAAGGACCCGCTTAAATACCCTCTAAGGTGTTTCGACAGGCTCAACATGACAGCATCTGAGGTGAAATGGCCTTTAT
>NZ_JBFTQI010000696.1:0-3175 GCF_056398925.1 Pedobacter sp. 01T416_2 | reverse complement strand
ATCCACAACAGCCAGTTAAAGAAGCGGTAGTTTCACATGCACACGGCGATCATGCTATTGGAGGAAGCCAAAATGTATACTGTATTGCTGCTACCGCAACTTTTATGAAACACCGTTACCGCAAATTTGCCGCGGTCGATTTTTTTACCAAAAATTATCACGAACCCTTCAAAATAAAAGACGTTACCATTACTTTCTATTCTGCGGGCCATATTTTGGGCTCTGCACAGGTTTTAATGGAGTATAAGGGGGTAAAATACCTCTATACTGGCGATTATAAGATTGAGCCTGATAATACCTGTGAGCCTTTCGAATTTGCTGAAGCAGATGTGTTGATTACGGAAAGCACCTTTGCTAATCCAGAAACTAAACACCCTTCACCAATAGATGAAATTAAAAAGCTAAACGAAACCAATGCGAATATCATGCTTGGTTCTTATGCATTGGGTAAAAGCCAGCGGATTATCCAACTGCTCAACGCGCATTGCCCCACGAAGAATATTATGGTTCACCATAGTATTATGCCCTTTGTTAAAATCTACGAAGATTACGGAATGAAAGTAGGGCATTACAAAATGTACGATAGAAAGGTGATGAAAAATAATCAAGAGCATCAGGTTTATATTGTGCCGCCAATGGTTTTTCACAGTTACCATAAGGCGATTAATGTAGTACGCGCCTTTGCCTCTGGATGGAAGAACCTGCAACAACAAAACGGAATTTCACTTTATATTTCTGACCACGCTGATTGGGATGCAATTTTAGAAACCATAGAAAAAGTTAAACCAAAACAAGTATGGACTTTACATGGTGATGGTAAACAGCTTAAAGATTATTTTAAAAACAAACTTGAGGTTAAAATACTTAATGGATAAAATGATTGACTGATAGCGTTAGAGAATGATTGAATGAAGCTAAGACGAATTAAAAAACATTCCCTCATTTAATATTCAATCATTCCATAATTCACTCATTCAAAATCCTGTCATTCAATAATTATGTTAAAAGAAGGCGAAGATTTTTACTTTAACAAAGATGGACTAATGGTTTTTACAGAAGCCTACCATTTAAAACGTGGTTATTGCTGCAAGAATAAATGTAAGCACTGCCCATGGGGTTATGGGAAGAAGAAAGAAAAGAAGTAATGTAGTTGGCAATTTCAGTTTACATTTCTCAATTTTTATCTACAAACTCATTCCTCCTTATTAAAGCGAACATGATCATAAATATCGCTTAGCGCTATATCAAAACCCATCGAAACAAGAGTTAGTCTATCAGATATCTCCTTGTGTTGATTGAGTGCCCAGTTTTTTTCTTCATTAATGTAATAAGCTTCAATCGAAATAGATTCCGAATCGATCATAATGTATTCTTTTAATGATTGAATATCTTTATACAGGTTAAATTTTTTCCCTTTGTCGTAATTTTTGGTTGAAGGTGACAGGATTTCAATAATCACAGTTGGTAAAATTGAGGTGTCTTCATCAACATCACTATGTATTAATCCATTACAATAAATCGATATGTCAGGATAGGTAAATAAAGTATTCTCAGGAATATTCATTCGTTTATCACTTCCATAAGGCCTGCAGGGTTTGCCTTTAAGTTTTTGAACTATTTCTCCAAAAAAATTGCTAAAAATCTCGTTGTGATTATCACCGGCACCAGACATTGCAAATACCTCTCCTTGGAAATACTCGTGCTTTACTGTTGATGCTTTTTCCATCTCAAGATATTCTTTAACAGTATAACTTCTTTTTTGATAAGCTACAGCTGGTTCATTTACAATTTCGTCCATATATAAATTTATTGAATTTTGTCCGAAAGGTTAATTGTTTAAAATTGCCCAGTTGAAATTGCAAACGGAATCACATTGCGGCGTTAAAGGAAACATGGTTGTAAATATCGGTTAAGGCTACGCCGAATCCCATCGAAATAAGATTTAGCGTATCATAAATCTCTTCATGTTTGTTGAGTACCCAATGCTGTTCATCATTAATATAATAGGCCTCTACGAATACTGATTCTGAATCAATCATAATGTATTCTTTTAATGATGGAATATCTTTATATAGGTTAAATTTTTTCCCTTTGTCGTAATTTTTGGTTGAAGGTGACAGGATTTCAATAATCACAGTTGGTAAAATTGCTGTGTCTTCATCAAATTCACTATGCAAATAATTATTACAATAGATAGAGATATCAGGATAAGTGAACAACGTATTCTCAGGAATATTCATTCTCATATCACTTCCGAAAATGTAACACGACTTTCCTTTTAGTTTACTGCCAACTGCTAGGAAAATATTGGTGAACATCCAGTTATGATTTTCACTTGCACCAGACATAGCAAATACCTCGCCCTGGAAATATTCGTGCTTTACTGTTGATGCTTTTTCCATCTCCAGGTATTCCTCAATAGTATAATGCCTTTTTTGGTAAGCTACAGCAGGTTCATTTACAATCTCATCCATATACTAATTTACAGATGTTTATTCACAAAAGTTAAATGTATAAACGATTAAACGTTTAAAACGGATATTGGTTGGTTAACTGTTTAAATCGGTTAACTGCAAATTGCCAACCAAGAACTGCCAATTGAATTAATGTCCTGCAAAGAAACCAATTAATGCTACACCAATCCCCAATAAAACGGCAATCATTTTGCGGGTATTGATTTTATGATCGGCACTCGATTCGAATAAGATGGTGGTAGAAATATGTAAGAAAATACCGATCACAATACCCATAATTTTATTGAAATAAGCATCAATGCCTCCAATAGTGCCATTGCTTAAGCCAACACTTACATAAAAGCCCAGAGGTGCCATGATCGCAAATACAATCAGATAAAATATAATACTGCTTTTCTTATAATGGTTTTGCATTAATATGCTTGCCAGCGCAAAAGCAGCTGGGATGTGGTGTAGTGAAATTCCGAAAATCAGCTCATTGTGCTGTTCTTTGGCTAAAGGCATCCCCTCTAAAAAAGCATGCAAACACAAACTGATCATAATCCCAAAGGGAAAAACATGCCCGTCGTGATGTTTATGAATGTGCCCATGTTCTACACCTTCTGAAAATTGCTCCAAGAAGATCTGTAATAAAAAACCAATTAGGATGAAAACACCAATCTGCCATTTGTCGGGTCCGCTGTAAGCGTCAGGAATTAAAT
>NZ_JBFTQI010000695.1:0-5282 GCF_056398925.1 Pedobacter sp. 01T416_2 | reverse complement strand
GTTGATGGTGTGTTGTTGTTGATTGACTAATTAAAATAACACTCTTTTTTTGTTCAGATTTTATTTCGGTTGAAGATCAATCAGTGTTTCGTAAAGATGGATATGCTCGGCAGCGATTACTTCTTCCGAGAAATCTGTTAAAATACTCAATCTTGCTGCTTTTTGGATTTCTTCTTTATTTGGACGGTGGTACAGCCACTCAATGCCGTTTGCTAAATCTTCTGCATTTTGATACTCTGCGRGATAGCCATTCTGCATGTGTTTCACCATATCAGGTATGCCACCTGTGGTAAAAGCAACAACGGGTGTAGCGCACGATAAACTTTCCATCACGGTATTGGGGAGGTTATCTTCCAATGATGGCGTAATAAATGCATCTGCAGCAGAATAACATTTCGCCAAATGATCATCTTTATTAATTGTGCCTAAAAAAGTGGTTTTGAAAGGAAATTCGGGCATTTCGGCATTTTCCTTATTACCGAAAATAACCAACTCAATATTTTCTTTTTGTATTCCAGGCCTACGCGACAGGATTTCTAAAGCTTCGATTAAATAGGGTGTTCCTTTGTGTTTGTCATTTTTTGAGGGCATAAACCCACTCATCAAGACAAATTTATCTGGATTGATCTTCAGAATTTTCTTTGCCTCCGATTTAACATAAGGTTTGAAAATTTTTGTTTCAATCGTATTCGGGATAACTGTAGCTTTCCTCGTGCCCAACAAACTGCTGAACTTTACCGATGCAGCCATCCATTTGCTTGGTGCTACGATATGGAAATTCAATTCTGTATAAGCTTTTTGTTTACGCACCCAGGTTTTATGAGAAATATCATTTTTACCACTGATTTTTAAAATGGGGCAATTGCCGCACTGCTGGTGAAAATTTTCGCATCCATAACGCACATGGCATCCACCTGTAAAAGCATTGCTATCATGAAAAGTCCATACAATTGGCTTTTCCAGTTCATCAAGCTGCGCCAAAAACTTAGGATTTAAGAAACCGTGGTTTACCCAATGTAAATGGATAATATCGGCATTTTTAACATCGGGATGGTTAATTACCGAGCGGCCGAACCATTGTAAACTGAATGGCGTCTTTATCGATTTGCTGAGCCATTTTGCATAATATCTTTCAGATAAGATGTTATAAATGGCTTTGGCTTTTTGAAAAGGCGACCTGCTAAAGGTATCTATCTTCGGGTTTTGACCAAATTTATAGTAAACCAATACTTTCGAATCGATTCCACTGGCCTTTAAGGCATCACTTAAACGCAAACAGGCACGCCCTGCTCCGCCATTTCCATCGTAGGTATTTAGGTGTACTACTTTCAAATCAATCAAAAATACATTTTATTGTTTACGAATATAAAATCTGTTGTGTATTTTCATCCTAATATTTTTTATTGCTTTTTAATTGTAGGATGGAGCCTTTGATGTTTAAAATAATCATGTCTGAATTTAATGATTATTTTAAACAAGCCGGGTTCATGCATCAAAGCCAAACAAAATAAATTATGATCAAATCCCTGTTAAAATCGCTTGCGACACTAGCATTTTTGTTGTCTATCCATTCATTTGTTCAAGGGCAAACCTACTTTGCTGCATACCCTGCTTTAACGCCCGATGCACAAACAATAGTATTCAGCTATGATGGTGATATTTGGAAAGTACCCGTAAAAGGAGGTGTGGCTTCGAGGGTTACAGCCATGCAGGGCGAAGAAATTAATCCGAAAATATCTCCTGATGGGAAATGGATGGCTTTTTCATCAAACCAGTTTGGTAATTACGACGTGTATGTTATGCCTTTAACAGGTGGAGATATTAAACAATTAACTTTTAACGATGCTGCGGATGAAGTAGACAACTGGAGCTGGGATTCGAAAACAATTTATTTCACATCTGGTCGCTATAATTCTTTTTCAAGTTATAAAGTAAGTGTAAACGGTGGCACGGCCGTCCGTTTATTCGATAATTATTTCAATACCACGCACCACATCGCCGAATCGCCAAGTGGTGAACTGTTTTTTAACGATACCTGGGAGAGTTATAAACGTTATACCGATTATATAGGGAAAGATTTCTGGACCAGTGTTGATCAAAAAGGGAATGTCTTTTTTGTATCAGATGAAGGCAATGAGGAATATAATTTGTACACTTTTATCGGGGGCAAGAAAACAAGCCTGACCAGTTTTGATACTTCCATTAAGCGGCCTTTCGTTTCTGCTAACGGAACTACGGTTGTATTTGAGAAAGATTATCAATTGTACACCTACGATGTAGCTTCGAAGAAAACCGAGAAAATCAGTATCAGTACTTCACGTAACCAGGTATTGAGTAAAGAGCAAGAGTACGATGTGCGTGGAAATATCTCAGCATTCGATGTTTCTACCGATGGCAAAAAGATGGCATTTATTTCACGTGGCGAAGTATTTGTAAGCGATGCGGACGGAAAATTTATCCGTAAGATTACCAACAGTGGTGAGCGTGCTTTAGAATGCAAATGGCTGGCCGATAACAAAACGATTTTGTTCAGCCAAACAGCTAATGGCTATCAGAACTGGTTTACCATTACCGGTGATGGAAAAGGATCGGTAAAACAGCTGACAAAGGATAAAGCAAATGTACGTGATATCACTTTAAACAAAACCAAAACCATGGCCGTATACCTAAGTGGCAGAAATGAGCTCAAGCTGATGGATCTTAAAACTTTTGATGCCAAAACTTTGGTAACCGACGAGTTTTGGGCCCTACAAAGTGCCGCGCCAAGCTTTTCGCCAAATGATGAGTATGTGCTTTTTACGGTATACCGGAATTTCGAGCAGGATATTATGGTGCATCACATCAAGGGTAATAAAACCATTAATTTAACCAATACAGGTGTTACCGAAACAGGGCCTGCGTGGTCGCCCGATGGCAAATATATTTTCTTTACCAGTGCCCGTACCAAGCCGTCTTACCCAACGGGAATGCAGAATGCACACATTTACCGTATGGCATTGAATAATTATGACGAACCTTACCGTTCTGATAAGTTTGATGACCTATTTAAAGAAACCAAGCCTGCACCAACCGAAGTTAAGCCTGCRATAACTGATCTTAAAAATGATAAAAAAGCAAAAACAGATACAGCTAAAAAGAAGACTGAGGTAAAACTTACGCCAAAACCAGCAAATGTAATTACCATTAATACGCAGGATATTTTAGATCGCATAGAACTGGTTGGCCCTGCATTTGGTGGCCAATTTGGAACGGATGCTTTTGCCAAAGGCGACAAAACCTATGTGTTTTACTCCTCTAACCATGAGGGAGGCGCACCAGGTCTTTATCGCACTACTATTGAGCCTTTTGAAGCCAATAAAACTGAAAAAGTTGCCGATGGGGGCGATTACTCGATTGTATCRACTGGTGATAGATTTTTCGTTTTATCAAGAGGTGCAATCAACAAATATACCTTGGAAGGGAACAAGCTTGACCGCGTAGACCACGGTTATAAATTTACCAGAAACCTGAACGCCGAATTTAACCAGATGTTTTACGAGACCTGGGTAGGTTTAGATGAGAATTTTTATGATGAAAAATTYCATGGTGTAGATTGGGATAAAATGAGGACACGTTATGCAGCTTATCTGCCCTATGTGAACAACCGTAGTGACCTAAGGATTTTATTGAACGATATGCTGGGCGAATTAAATTCTTCGCACATGGGCTTTAACAGCGCGGGGGCAGAAGAACGCAAAAACCTTACTTACATCACCAACGAAACAGGAATCATCTTCGATAATGAAAATCCTTTAAAGGTTAAACGTATTGCGGCTAAAAGTAATGCCGCCCGTACTGGAACCAATATTTTGGCAGGAGATATTCTGACAGAAGTAAACGGTGTTAAGGTGGATGAAAAAATAGACCGCGATTATTATTTTAGTAAACCATCATTGGATAGAGAAATCACTTTGACCTTTAAGCGTAACGGAAAAGATGTTTTTGTAAACGTACATCCAGAAAGCTCAGGTACCCTGCGCGGAAATCTTTACGATGAGTGGATCGCTCAAAACCATAAAAATGTTGATAAATGGAGCAACAACAGGATTGCTTATTCTTATATGAAAAACATGGGTGGTGGCGAATTGGAAACTTTTTTATTGGATATGGTTGCACAAGAAGAAAATAAGGAGGCCATTATCCTCGATCTGCGCTATAATACCGGAGGGAACGTACATGATGATGTGCTAAAATTCCTTTCTCAGCGCCCTTATTTACAATGGAAATACCGCGGCGGTAAAATGGCTCCACAAAGTAATTTTGGTCCAGCAGCGAAGCCAATCGTGTTGCTAATTAACGAACAATCTTTAAGTGATGCTGAAATGACAGCGGCAGGGTTTAAACAATTAAAATTGGGTAAGATTATTGGTACAGAAACCTACCGTTGGATTATTTTTACTTCTGCTAAAGGTTTGGTTGATGGTTCTTCTTACCGTTTGCCATCGTGGGGCTGTTATACCATGGATGGCAAAAACATCGAAAAAGAAGGTGTTAAGCCAGATATCTTCATGAAAAATACTTTTGAAGACCGTCTGGCAGATAAAGATCCTCAACTCGAAAAAGCGGTGGCTGAGATTTTGAAGGACCTTAAATAGGGTTAATTGGAAGAAGGATTAATCGGTTAAGTGGTTGAATCGGTTAATTGAACGCACAGGTCGTCATTTCGACTGAAGTGCAACGTAATGGAGAAATCTTTTCCACGACTTTAAAAGATTTTTCTACTGCGGTCAATGGTGATGAAGTTTCAATGTGATATTTTTTATCAGTTTAAACAGTTAACCACTTTAACAATTAATCAAATTTTTCCGTTTCTTTGGGATTGGAATTATTTAAAACATGGCAAATTTATTAACCGACAGGGCTTTTTGGGTAAATTATTGGGAAAGTAAAAAAGGACTAGCGGTTCAGTTACCTTCAAACTATTTATTTCATAAGCAACTGGCCGATGTTATTCAGAAAGATAATGTTAAAACCGCTATAGAATTGGGTGGTTTTCCGGGTTATTATGCCGTATTCCTGAAAAAATATTTTCAGCTTGATGTTACCCTTCTAGATTACTTTGTTCATCCACCGGTTGTAAATGAGCTTTTAGAAAAGAACGGATTAACCGGAAAGGATATCCATATTATTGAAACCGATCTTTTTAATTACACGCCCGAAAAGCAGTATGATCTTGTACTAAGCTTATTGAAACCGATCTTTTTAATTACACGCCCGAAAAGCAGTATGATCTTGTACTAAGC
>NZ_JBFTQI010000694.1:0-3184 GCF_056398925.1 Pedobacter sp. 01T416_2 | reverse complement strand
ATTTAAGTAAAGAGGCTGCAGGGGAAGTCATATAAAGTGAAATAGTAAAATGCAAAGCYATTTGTTTTTACCGTCCTCCACAACTTTTGGTATTGATCCATTTAAAATTGGCAGGATCTATCATCATAAATCATCATCCAACTAGGTAACTTCATGACAAACAGCACGATATATTTATTTTAAAAATTAGGGTTACCTTCCGGTTTTTTTGGTATTAATTTGTTGGCGAATTAACACCGCAATTAAAAATAGTAAAAGAATAACTAATGTTAGGGCTGGTTTACCCTATTATGACTGAAGTAAAATTGTCCTTGGAATGGACTGCAAAAGTAAATATAGTTTCGGTATTACCAAAACTATTTTAAAATTAATTTACTTCTTTTAAGAATGCGTTAACTGTAAGATGCAGTTAGCTAATATTTAACAAAAAAGTAAAGTAAAAACAAATGAGTTATATTTATACAGCGGGAGACTTATATTTTAAAGATTACAGTATAAAAGCTGTAACCGGAGACAATCCACACATTACAGATAAACGCGACAGTGGTAAATTCAACCGCAATGAACGTTATGAGGTTTTAGATTTAATTAATGCTGTTTCAAAGCATCAAAATTTCACTACAAAAAAACAGTGTAGATTAATTGAATCATTAATTAGAGAACAATTACCTACCTCTTATGCCTTCGATCGACCCGGGGCTTTAAGTTGGCTAGTCTTTAATTATAAAAAATATCATTTAATCCCTGAGCACCCGGCTTCACAAGTCTAAATTTTATGGAGGCGGCACCGTTTTCCGCCTCCATAAACTATATTATTAAATGATTGTAAAGGAATTAGAATGCTAGCTTAAAAGTGTTGAAATAACAAAAGAAACTATAGTTGTCCTTAGGACAATTACAACTCATTCAATATTTTTCAGAAATTCATTTTGCAGCGTCAAAAGCCATTGAAAAATAAAGCAAATATGCCAATAGAGCTTAGATCAATGGTTTTGAGATTTTTCTTAATCCCAATAAGATTTAACTACAATTAATAATACTCACTCGGATTTATCTTTTTTTATCTTTCGGCGGATTAGGATCTTTGCCATAACTGTTGGGGTTACTGATTTTCCCATCTTTGTTATGCGGGATAAATTCAACCTTATCCTTTTTTGCTAGGTCCTTACCATAATCAACAGCATCACTCTTTTTTTCAAAATGCTTTGAAGCCCTCTCTGCATTTTCCCTTTTGGCATCCCAACCTCCTTCAGAATTAGGAACAACATGTACGTTTTCTTTTTCTGCCATAATTTTAATTTTGATCAGTATAAATATACGCAATTTAACCAACGATTGTAGGCTGAAAATAGTGCCCCTAAATACCAAAGCGGACATCTTTAGATTCCACAGGCCGGAAAAGAGCCCACAGCCTGCCTCAGGTAGAATGCCAAGCAAAAAACCATTCAGCTAAAATGCACTATCAAAAACATAATGTCTTAATCGCCCCCATAATATAGCTATCCATCTTCTCCCCGAATTATTCTTTCCATACAGACCATCATATAATTCAAAACACTGATCATGCTGTCAAAAAAGCAGCACAACCCTACCCGCCTGTACTTATTTAATTTTCCAACCTCCGAAAAACTACATCAAAATTCTCCTACCATTACCCCAAAAACAAAACCCTTATGGAAATCAATATCAAAAAACCAAAAAGGAAAGCTTTCAGAAAAAGGATCAGAACCAAGACCAGAGTAGCAGTACCCGCCAGTACCAAACAAAAAACCTCCAAACAGAAAACAATCCATACCAACAAAACAAATTCAAACATACCTCTACAATCCATACACCATCCCCCCTCAAAATCTGATATAAATAACCAAAAAAGTATCGAAAATACCGATGACATAATCAGCAGATTATCTGACGAAAAAGAAGAAAGATTGCTAAATTTAATAGTTAAAGCCCTAGTCAGGGTAACATTAGATCAATCATATGGGAAAGAAAGCAATTAGATACTTAAGGTTCAGTGACAAAAAACAGAGCGAAAATTCGATCGAGCGCCAACGCCTGGTAACCGATCATTATATTGAATTCAATAAAATCAACCTGGTAGATACCTTTATCGACAGAGGAAAAAGCGCCAAGACATTTGACAGGCCAGACTTTATCAAATTACAGGAATTTATCGGCCTTTACCATAAAAACGTTGATTACCTATTGGTAGATCAGATGGACAGGTTCAGCCGCGATGCAGGAGAAGCCATGAGCATGGTTAAATCGCTACAATCAAAATACGGCATACAGATCATAAGCGTTTCCGAAGGCATTGAATTTGACTATGATAAACCCGGCAGCTTCTTCAGGGCTGGACTACAGCTGCTATTGGCAGAAGAGGACAACATCAACCGCAGTATTAAAATAAGATCCGGCATCTACTCCAAGAAAACAAAAGAAGGAAAATTTGTTTTTCGCATCACACCTTTCGGATACAAAAAAATAGGCGAGCCGCGGGATCGCAGACTCATCATCGATGAACCGGAGGCAAAAATAGTACGGTTTATTTATGAATCCTATCTAAGAAATATACCACTCTACCTGATCAAGCAAAAGGCTGAAGAGCTCGGCTTTGACAGAAAGGGCAATATGGCAATCGAAAGGATTTTAACCAATGCCGTTTATGCCGGACTGGTAAAAGCCAACGCATACAAAGAACACCCCGGAGGACTCTTCCCTGCTATCCATGAGCCGATCATTGACATGATTTCATGGAAAATGGTGCAGAGTAAATTCAATAGGGTTTCGAAAACACGTACCATTATAGACGATTCACTACCGTTAAGGGGAATTTTAAAATGTCACTGCGGTAATGTTTTGACCGGCGCACCCTCACGCGGCAAATCCGGCCAGTATTTCTATTACTACAAATGCAGACTATCAAAACACAACAATATCAGCGCAAAGAAAGCCCACAATCAGTTCGATACTGCGCTCGAATTGATGAGCCTCCCTGTCAGATCCGTAAAGAAAATCAGAGACAGTGCAGCTAGAGAAATTGAAAAAGAGCTTGAAAACAACAGGAAAGGGCTGACAGAAAAAAAATCAGAAATCGTCAGAGATCAGGAACTGCTGTATACGGTCGAAGAGAAATGGATAAAAAATGAAATTGATCAAGAGACCTACCAAAGATGGCACCTCA
>NZ_JBFTQI010000693.1:0-3197 GCF_056398925.1 Pedobacter sp. 01T416_2 | reverse complement strand
AAAAGGTATTGTGCATAAAAAAGCCCCGACATTTTGTCGGGGCTAACTGTTTTGAATATTTATTTCTTTGGATTTCCTTTTCCATCCATATCTACCGCCGGACGTTTTGCGCTGTTGGCCAATTCCCATGCGGTAAAATAGGTCAGTTTAGCTCTTTTGGCCAAAAGTGGGAAGTTAATTTTACTTACTTCATCACCTGGTTTGTGGTAATCCTGCAGTAACATCCCGTCGTAATAGAAGATGATCGGAATACCCAATTTAGCAAAGTTATAATGATCTGAACGGTAATAAATCTGCTCAGGATCTTTTGGATCATCGTATTTATAATCCAGTTTCATTTTGGTATAGGTCGCGTTAACTCGCTCGCTTAAATTAGCCAAATCACTACTCAACATTCTTGAACCTACAGAGTAAATGTAATTTGCAGAATCTGCTTTACCTAAATATTCTTCGCCAGTACGGCCAATCATATCGGTATTTAAATCAGCAATGGTATTTTCGACAGGGAAAACCGGATGCTCCGAATACCATTCAGAACCCMAAAGCCCTTTTTCTTCACCAACAACAGTCATGAAAAGGATACTGCGTTTAGACCCTTTTCTGGCTTTTTTAGCATCTGTAAATGCTTTTGCCATTAATAAAACGCCGGTAGTTCCCGATCCATCATCATCTGCTCCGTTGTTCACTTTGTCTTTTGCATTTGGATCTGTTTCCAATCCAATATGGTCGTAGTGGCCAGTAAGGATTAAAACTTCTTTTTTAAGTACCGGATCAGAACCTTCTAAATAACCCAGAACGTTCTCACATCTAACTGGTGTTTCTGTTTTTGCAGCACTTGCGGAGAAAGGTACGTTTAATACTTGTGATGCGGGAGCCTGACTATCTACTATTTTCTTTTGCAGATCAGCCACAGTAGTGTTCGAGGCCTTTAGCAGATCGTTTGCCAAAGCGACAGATATCGAGATGCGTGGAATATCGTTTTGCTTTTGAGCTTCGATAGCAGCATTGGTTTTCACCATTACCTTACCATTTTTAAGAGTTTGCTTGGTGTTTTCAGTTATTCTATCAACTGCTGGGTCGATCAGGATAATTGCTTTCACATTATTTTCTGCAAAATACTTTGCCCTTGCTTCAAGCGTAGCACGATAAGCTGCTCTATCAATTCTTGTACCCGGTTTTACGGTTGGATCTCCACCATTAAACATGATAACCACTTTTCCTTTGATATCGGTACCTGTAAAATCGTTATAGTTGTCTTTCTTTAAACCATAACCAATAAATACAAGTTCGTTGGCTGAGAATGTAAAACCTTGATCGCTGATTAAGCTAGGAGATACCAAATAATCTTTTTGGTATTCTTTAGGCTGACCGTTAACCGTTAAGTGGCTTTCTTTTAAGGTAACGTTAACCAAATCGACTTTTTGGAAATAGCTGCCATTTACAGGCGCTTTTAGACCTAAAGATTTGAAATAATCGCGGATATAATCAGCAGCCATCCAAGCGCCTTTTGTGCCTGTTTCGCGGCCTTCGTATTCATCAGAAGCCAATACAGAAAGGTGTTTGTAGGCATTTTCAGGATTAATGGCCTTGCTGAATTTTATCGCATCCTTATTTGGTATAAGGGGCTTTACCTGGCTAAAACAACTTGCGGTAACAAGCGATACCAACCCAAGGGTTAAAAATTTTTTGTTCATTATGATAATAGTTAGTTAAGTTTCTTGTTAGCACGAAATCTTTTCAACCCTGTTTTGGTGGCGCCCGCCCTCAAATTCAGTTGTTAAAAAGGTTGTGGTAATCTCCTTAGCCAGTTCTTCCGAAACAAATCTGGCAGGTATACACAAAATGTTTGCGTTGTTGTGCTTGCGGACTAAAGAAGCAACTTCATTCTCCCAACATAAACCTGCTCTGATATGCTGATGTTTGTTTGCGGTGATGGCTACACCGTTTGCCGATCCACAAAGTAAAATCCCATAAGTAAATTCTCCATTTTCTACAGCAGCAGCAACCGGATGAGCGAAATCTGGATAATCAACAGAGTTTTCTGAGTAAGTGCCAAAATCTTTTACTTCGTAATCCTGTAAAAAATCTTTTAGTATTTCTTTGTATTCAAACCCAGCGTGATCCGCTCCAATAGCAATTTTAATTTTTGTATCAGACATTGTCAAATTTATAGAGAATTATAAAATCTATTCGTAATGTTTTTGTTAGTTAGCGTAGAAAGCAGCATCAGCCTTTTTCTTCTTTTTTTCTATGTAGGCCGAAACAAAAATGCTCAGCTCATAAAGCAAGAACAATGGCGTAGCCACAATTAGCATCGTCATAATATCAGGCGTTGGCGTAACTATAGCGGCAATAATTAAGATAATTACGGCTGCATACCTTCTGCTCGATCTCATCAGCTTTGGTGTCATCAACCCAAGTTTCGACAGCACGAAAATAATAACCGGAAGTTCGAAGATAATCCCTGTACCTAAAGTTAAAGTTGCCACAGATGATAGATACGAATCAACAGTGAATGTATTTTTGATTTCGGCACTGACTGTATAACCTGTTAAAAAGTTAACCGATAATGGGCATACCACAAAGTAGCCAAAAAGGATACCAATAATGAAAAGTACAGAAGCGAAGAAAACGAAGCCACTTGCCGATTTACGCTCATTTTCGTGTAATGCCGGTTTAATAAAACGCCAGATTTCCCACAATAAATACGGGAAACCAACTACGATACCGCACATTACACAAACATTTAATTGCAGGTTAAACTGACCGGCCATTTCGGTGTTAATAATCTCTCCATTAATTTTGGTGATACACATATCTGCACCAAGTGAAGGGAATTTTTCTACCAGTTTGCACATCATCCTGTAAGTCCAGAAATCTGGCTTTTTTGGACCAAATATGATTTTATCTAAAATGAATTCGTTGAAGTAAAAAGCAATACCGGTAAAAACGGCAATGGCAATTACGGCCCTGATTAAATGTTTACGGAGAACATCCAGGTGATCAAAAAAAGACATTTCTGCCTCTAATGTGGTGCTCTTTTGTCCGATAGCTTTTGTTAGTGAAGTTTTTTTAGTGTCGCTCATGTTGAAAACAAAAATACCATTCTATTTGAATAGAATGGTATTTACGTGTTAAATATAGAAATAGTTTATATTATTATGAGAAATGACTGTAAAATAGAAAGAAGCTACAAC
>NZ_JBFTQI010000692.1:0-3199 GCF_056398925.1 Pedobacter sp. 01T416_2 | reverse complement strand
CACTTTACACCGGCCAGGGATTTGATATCCAAAAAATCCCTGGCTTGCTGGATAATTGAAGTTTTCAGCGCGATAAAAAGACAGGTCTGTTTGGCAGCCACCTAAATTAAGTTAAAAATCGATCTTCATTTCGATGTTATGTTTTTGCCCATAGAATCCATACTAGGCTGTTCCGGATAGGGTATTTTGTTGGCGGATGCTACGGTTTATCCTTTGTAAGCAGAGGTAATAAGGGCAGGCAATAGTGCCGGGATTCGGAATTTTTAATAGTTCTTTTTGAATTTTGGTTGAAATGTTTAGTTTTAGGGCTGGAATACGGTTTCCTAGATAAAAAACAATACCCGGGCCATTTGGCCCTTTAAAAAACAGTTATGGACAAATTCAAACAGGTACAGGAAGTGATCGCTTCAGTTGAAGCTGATGTAGCAAAATTTTATGATGGTGGAAACGCTGCAGCTGGTACGCGTGTACGTAAAGCTATGCAGGATCTTAAAAACCTTGCCCAGGAGATCAGGGCTGAGGTGACCGAGAAAAAGAACAGCGCAAAATAAACAGGAGACTGTTTTGGGAAATAAGGCCACTGGTTTAGATCAGTGGCTTTTTTGTGGGTATAGATGTTTAATGCTTTTGTTTTTTTTGGCAACGCCGGGCTATCCGCTCATATGGCTTCAGGCCTTAACCACGGACTGGTATCCGCGGCTATCGCTGTCGCAGAATAATACGTATTCCAATGACCCGGTGTAATTTGATGATTATTTAAAATTTCTGCCTCCCGGAATGGCTGAGGCTGGAGCACCTTTTTCTGTTACATCTCTGTTGCCGGAATATGGTGCGGTCCTTTCATCGGATCTGGAGAAAGCGACTGTCGGGAAACCATTGTTCTCTTCCCTGTCCATTGATCGCAGGAGGCTGGTGAGATCAAAGCAGCGCTTGACGATCACATGGATCACTTCGCCTTCTATCTGCAGCTTCCCTTCAACCATAAGTAGTCTGGATTGGATGATTTCTTTTCGGAATTTTTCGAAGAGGTTTTCAAAGACGACCAGGTTGGTAAATCCTGTTTCATCCTCAATGGTGATAAAACATACGCCTTTGGCTGTTCCGGGTCGCTGGCGGACCAGGACGAGACCTGCTACTTTGATGGTCTGTCCGTCTTTTGCCTGGGCAAGGTCCTGGGTTGGCAAAACGCGGAGGAGGCTTAACTGTTCACGCACAAAACTGACCGGATGTGCTTTTAATGATAGGGATGTGGAGGCATAGTCCTGGATCACATGCTCGCCTTTGCTCATCAGGGGCAGGGTGGCCTGCATTTCCAGGCTGCTTTCTGAAGGCTGGTTTTCAAAGAGTGCAACCGGGCGGTCGGCCATGGCGGATACTTCCCAAAGGGCAGCTCTTCTGTCCAGACCAATGGAGCGGAAGGCATCGGCATCGGCAAGCCGTTCCAGTGCAGATAGGCTGAGCCCAGCATCCATCAGTTCGTGGATATGACTATATGCTTTTTTTCTGCCATTGGTCAGGTATTCGATATCTTTAGCATTCATGCCCTTGATCTGCCTGAAACCTAAGCGGAGCGCATGATATTTTCCGGACCTTTCTTCCAGCCGGTTATCCCAGGTGGAATAATTGATGTCTATGGGCCTGATTTCCACGCCATGCTTTTTAGCATCGATGACGATCTGTGCAGGCTGATAAAAGCCCATGGGCATACTGTTGAGCAGGGCTGCGGCAAAGACATCGGGATAATAACATTTGAGCCAGCAGGAAACATAGACCAGCAGGGCAAAACTGGCTGCATGGCTTTCTGGGAAACCATAGCTTCCAAATCCTTCCAGCTGCTTGAATACGCGTTTGGCAAAGTCCTCGGTATAACCTTTGCTGGTCATGCCGGTGATGAGTTTTTCTTCAAATTTGGAGACCATACCTTTAGCTTTAAAGGTGGCCATGCTCCTGCGCAGTTCATCGGCTTCTGCTGGGGTAAAGCCTGCGGCAACAATGGCGATCTTCATGGCCTGTTCCTGAAAGAGGGGAACGCCCAATGTTCGGTGCAGGATATCTTTTAATTCTTCGGAAGGATATTCCACGTTTTCTTCTCCGTTACGCCGTCTTAAGTAGGGATGGACCATATCACCCTGGATGGGGCCCGGACGGACAATGGCTACTTCGATCACCAGGTCATAAAAACATTTGGGTCTCAGGCGTGGCAGCATGGACATCTGGGCACGGCTTTCGATCTGGAAAACGCCCAGGGTATCGGCATGGCTGATCATTTCATAAACCTTGGGATCTTCTTTTTCGTTGATCTTGGCCATGGTCAGATCAAGGCTGTAATGTGCTTTGGCCAGATCGAATCCTTTTCTGATGCAGGTGAGCATGCCCAGGGCAAGTACATCGATTTTGAGGAAACCCAATGTGTCGATATCGTCTTTGTTCCACTCGATATTGGTCCGGTCTTCCATTCTGGCGTTCAGGATGGGGCAGAGGTCGGTCAGTTTGCCCCTGGTGATGACAAAGCCTCCGGTATGCTGGCCCAACTGTCTTGGAAAGCCCATCATCTGGGCAGTAAGGCTGAGTACTTTTCTAAGCAGTGGATCATTGGGGTTAAGGCCCTGCTCGGTAAGTTTTCCGCCTTCGAACCATTCATCGGTAAACTCCCAGATGGAGGAGGAGAGCCGGTTGATGGTATCCACCGATAGCCCCATCACTTTACCCACATCGCGGATCGCGCCTTTCTGGCGCTGCTGGGTGACGGTGGCTACAATGGCCGCGCGGTCGCGCCCGTATTTATTGTAGATATATTGGATTACTTCTTCCCTGCGTTCATGTTCAAAGTCCACATCGATATCAGGCGGCTCATTACGGGCGGAAGAGATAAAACGCTCAAAAAGGAGGTCAAATTTGGTGGGGTCTACCGAGGTAATGCCCAAACAGTAGCAGATGGTGGAATTGGCGGCAGAGCCGCGGCCCTGGCAAAGGATATGCTGGCTCCTTGCAAACCGCACGATATCATAAACGGTGAGAAAATAGGAAGCATAGTTCATTTCCTTCACAAATTTCATTTCATGGCTGATGTTATCGGTTACTTTTTTGGGCAGGTGCTCGCCAAAGATTTCGTGGGCACCTTTCATGGTCAGGTATTCCAGTTCCTCTTGCGGCGTTCTGCCCTCAGAGGTGATTTCCTCTGGATAGATGTATTTTAAGC
>NZ_JBFTQI010000691.1:0-3204 GCF_056398925.1 Pedobacter sp. 01T416_2 | reverse complement strand
CAATATATCCTAACCACAAGCTTATATGATAGATGATTAATCGATGCTTTTTGAGAAATTCTAACTTGCTTATCATTTTACAATTAATTGGGATAATTAAATTATTTATCGCGTTTTATATTTATTCCCTCTATACCTATCCTTTAAAAGCGTGGCGATTAATTATTGGTTTAATTTTGGTACATGCTTCTTATGCTATTTTTTGGTACATTACTGGCTATTACATCAGGCCTTTTGTTTGGCCAGATGGGCCTACACCAAGGGCATTTCAATTCTTCGATTTTATCACTTTAAATCTATACAAGTTTATTAAATATGCCCTTTTATCCTTTAGTTTATTTTATTTCCGCCAATCCATTAAACGTGAAAAAGAGTTAAAAATAATAGAAAAAGAAAAGTTTGATACCGAAAATTCCTTTCTCCGTGCACAGATTAATCCTCACTTTTTAAATAATACGCTGAATTTCTTTTTTGCAAAGTCTTTACCCTTATCTCAAGAGCTTGCCGATGGCATTATGACACTCAGTAAAATCATGCGCTATTCGCTGGAAATGGACAAAGATGACCGCATGACATTAATAGAAGAGGAAATTGAGCATATTAAAAATGTAATTAAAATTAATCAGCTTCGTTTCAATAACAAGTTACAGATCGATTTTAGTGTGAATGGAAATACCGATAATGTAAGATTGATTCCATTAATTCTAATTACTGTTGTAGAGAATATCTTAAAACATGGCAATTGTACAGATAATTTGCATCCTGTTAAAATAGCCTTAAGCATTAACGAAACCGACCATCATATTCGTTTAAGCACCTGGAACAAAAAGAAAAAAGGGCCTAAAGAACTCTCGAGTGGTATAGGTATGGAAAACATAAAAAAAAGACTCGCAAATCATTACAAAAAAGGGGTTGAGTTAAACATTAATGAAACCGAGATTGATTACAGCCTTGAATTAACTTTGCCTTACAATAAGGTTACCGATCACCAAGAAAAACCATCATCATCTGACAATTTAGGCTTTTTGGAACATTTCAAGATACCACAAATTAAACCTCAACCATACGCCTCATGATTAATTGCATTATTGTTGATGACGAAGATCATGCCATTGAAGTAATACAACATTACCTGAAATCTGTTGCCGCAATACAGATCGCCGCAACATTCACCAATCCGATTGATGCCCTGAGTTTTTTAAGCAGTAACCCGGTAGATCTCATTTTTTTAGATATTCATATGCCAGAGATATCGGGCATTGATTTCATCCAAACGATGAACAACAAAGATGTGCAGGTGATACTTACCACTGCCTACAAAGAGTTTGCCACTGCCGGTTTTGATCTTGATGTGGTTGATTATTTAGTTAAACCTATTCCTTTGCCCCGTTTTTTACAAGCCATAAACAAGGCTCAAAAGATTATTAACACTAAAAAAAACAGCGCACCTGTGAACCAGCAGGATGATGATTATTTCATGGTTAAAACAGAGGCTAAAGGTAAAATGCTAAAAATTAATATTGCCGAAATTGATTTTGTTGAAGGCATGAAAAATTATATTGCTTTTCACCATAATGGCATTAGAACGCTTGCGCTTCTAACCATGAAAGATGTAGAGGAAAGATTGCCCAAAGCACAATTTATCCGTGTGCAGAAATCGTTTATAGTGGCGCTTAATAAAATCACCTCCATTGATGGAAACAGGATTATTTTAAAAGGCATTTCTGCAGAAATATTGATAGGAGAAACTTACCGCAAAGATTTTTTAGATATGATGAAGCAAAAGCTGATCTCTTGAGCATTGAGCGAAAAGCAGAGAGCAGAGCGTACAGCGTTGCCATTAAGTAGATATGTTTCTTTTTCTAACTGCACCTTGTAAATCAGCAGGAAACAAAATCAGTTTTTAGCTTTATTTATGCTCATCGTCTTTTTATGCCATCCTTCTATCTGAGGCAGATCTTTTTTATATTGTTCAACATTCCATACAATACCCATATCAATCAGATAAGCAGCATAAGATCCAAGACCTATATCTGCCCTTCGGGTATCAACATGATCAGGATCGATCATGGGCATAATGGTATATTTATTGGTCAGCATATTCCAGGCTACCTGACTTCCATAAATCTGTTTCCTACCCTGAAACATCGCAATCCTATCTTCGAGCAGCGCCAAACTGGTGGCTTTTAGTTTTTTGTTCTTTGCAGCAATTCGCATAATAGGCAAGTATTTTTCCTGCGTTTTCAAATCTGCATGCTGGATCACCATGAATAAAGCTGAGTTGGCAGCCTCCCCTATTTCATCAATACTTAACCAACCGTATTTATCAATAATTGCCGATACCCTAATCAGGTTCAAAGAATCTACTTTATTGATTAACTCAAAATGTTTACGTAGAGTATCTTTTAATTTAAGACTATCATCTGCAAAGTGATTCCTGATATCGCTGAGCTGGCCTCTGTAAATCTGATCTAATCGCCCAATAGAATCAAGTTGCTTTATCAGGATACTATTATCATTTATTTGACAAAAGGACGAGCTGGTAAATAACAGGAAGATAATCGATAAATATATAAGTCTCATAGTAATCGAGGTAAAAAGCGTTACCACTAATATCATGATAATCTTTAGCCCTGGCAAATTCAATCGACGTGACACTAGTCAAATTTTAACCATAATAATCCTTTAATTAACCTCTCTTATCATTCAATTACATAGTCAAACGTTTGCCCTATTTTCTTTACAGAATAATAGAATTGCCTACCCCAAAAAGCATTATCTTTGTCCAAATCATAAAAAATAAAATATGCTTAAAGGATTTTTTAACGTACCTACCCCGGTTAACGAGCCTATTAATAGCTATGCGCCAGGCACAAAAGAACGTTTGCTTTTAAAAGAGGCTATCGCAGAGGCACGTTCTAAACAATTGGATATTCCAATGTTTATTGGCGGAGAAGAAATACATACAAAAAACAAAAAGAAAGTAGTAGCTCCACATGATCATCAGCATGTACTGGCCACATTTAGTTATGGCGACAAAAGTCATGTAAAACAAGCTATAGATGCTGCCTTAGCTGCCAAAGCTGATTGGGAAGCTTTAGCTTGGGAACACAGAGCGGCCATCTTTATGAAAGCTGCAGATTTGATTGCTACAAAATACCGTTACCAAATTAATGCTGCAACCATGCTTGGGCATGCTTGGGC
>NZ_JBFTQI010000690.1:0-3207 GCF_056398925.1 Pedobacter sp. 01T416_2 | reverse complement strand
ACCTTACATTTTTCTATAAGAGCATTAATAGAAAAATTATTTAGTCGTCATGCTGAACTTGATTCCGCATTTTTCCTTTGGGGTAGACCCTGAAACAAGTTCAGGGTGACGAATTTATCTCACCTAAATCCCCTGAATATCACTCCTAACCTCTTTACGCCAATCCTTTCCATATTTACGATCCATAAAAGAAGCTACTACTTTATTATAATCATTAATGGAAATATTTACAGGCATTACACAGCCAAATTCAGAATAAGCAATACCATATTTCTTTTCAAATAGTTCCTGTCCTTTAACATAAGTAGATACGATACCACCGCGGAGCAGAAACTTCACGCTACCCTTTTTTAAATCGGCATTAGCCAGCTTAATACTGTGCACTTTCGCACTGTCCACGACTATTTTAGACTTAGCATTCAATTGTACAGCTGCAAAACAGAGAAACATAAATATTGGAATGAGCTTTTTCATCTTAACTACTTTAGTTAATTTAATTAGAAATCTGAAAGTTGATGGCCATATTGTACCTTACACGCACCGGAACCCCTTTATTTTTCCCTGGCTTCCATAACGGTGATTTTTTAATTACTTTAATCGCTTCCTCATCACAACCAAAACCAATCCCTTTAATTACGGATACATCGGTAATCGAACCATCTTTCTCTACCACAAAACTTACATATACCTTACCTGCAGCACCTTCTTCCTGTGCCCTTGAAGGATACCTTAAATTACGTTCCATATATTTAGACCATGCTTTGGCACCACCGGTAAATTCAGGGTACTCATCAGCGCCTAAATAAACCTCTTTATCTTCTGGTGTTCCTGTACCTTCTTTAGCAGTTCCTGAACCATCACCATTACCTTTACCTTTATTGTCGGTTACTACCGCACCAGGAGCCACAACACCATCCTGTGTCTTAGTGCTGATCACTGCTAATTTTATATCATCAACTGTTGGAGGAGGGGGAAGCTCTGTTTTATTAACCACCACCACTTGTGATGGAATCGCTATTGTTTTAACCTTTACCGGATCAGCTTTAGCAGGCTCAACCTTTTTCTCTGGTTCAGGAGTCTTTGGTTTCATCTGATGAATTACATCAGTTAAATCGACAACCTTTGGCGGAGCTTCTACTATAATCTCCTTTGGAAACAGTTTAGCATAAATTAAAGGAGAGAAACACAAGAGGATAAACAGGCTTCCAGATACGAAAAGTGCTCTTGTCATAATCGATGAAGATTTAGACCTTAATTCATAAGCACCATAGTTTTTGTTGCGGTCTGCAAATACAAGATCGAGCCACTCGGTTTTGTATACGTTAATTAAAGAGTTGAACATAGCTTTTAGTTTTATAGCATGATGCGGCAAAATCAGCAATTCCATAAAACATTTAAAAAATCTATTTTCTTTACAAAAAATGAAATTTTTCATCTGAAAAACATTTTTTTATTTCATTTTCAATAAAATTGATAAAAATAATACGATTCTTTTACGAGAATTAATAAAATATACTATTTTTGACAAAAAACATAACAAATTAATGAAAAGCTTAAGAACCATCGCATTAAAAGAGGCTCAAAACAGAATTTCACCAGAAGTTAAAGCACCAGCGGCAAAAATTTCTGACTTTTTTGGCGCTAATGTATTTGATAAGAGAAAAATGAGAGATTTCTTATCTAAGGACGTATATGAAAAATTAATATCATCTATCAACCAGGGTGAGTTAATTAATTCTGACGATGCCAACCAAATTGCAACCGCTATGAAAGCGTGGGCAATGAGTGCTGGCGCAACGCATTATACGCACTGGTTCCAGCCATTAACTGGTACAACTGCTGAAAAACATGATTCATTTTTTGAGCCAAGTGGCGATGGAGCTATCGAGAAATTCGCTGGTAGCGCTTTAGTTCAACAAGAGCCAGATGCTTCTAGTTTCCCTAACGGTGGTATACGTAATACTTTCGAAGCTCGTGGTTATACTGCTTGGGATCCTTCTTCTCCAGCTTTTATCATGGAAAGCAAAGCAGGTAAAACACTATGTATCCCTACAGTATTCGTATCTTATACCGGAGAAGCCTTGGATTATAAAGCACCTTTATTAAAAGCATTAGCTGCGCTTGATAAAGCTGCTGTTGATGTTTGCCAATATTTCGATAAAAGCATTACTAAAGTAAATGCTTCTTTAGGTATCGAACAAGAATATTTCTTGGTTGATGAGTCATTGTTCAATGCTCGTCCCGATTTATTATTAACAGGCCGTGCTTTATTCGGACACATGTCTGCTAAAGGCCAACAATTAGAAGATCATTATTTCGGTTCTATCCCTGAGCGCGTATTCAGCTACATGGTAGATTTCGAAAACGAAGCTTTAAAATTAGGTATTCCTTTAAAAACCCGTCACAATGAGGTTGCGCCATCTCAGTTTGAGTGTGCACCGATTTATGAAGAAATTAACCTGGCTATCGATCACAATCAATTATTGATGGATTTGATGGAAAAAGTTGCCCGTCGTCACCATTTCCGTGTATTGTTACACGAAAAACCATACGCAGGCATCAACGGATCAGGTAAACACAACAACTGGTCGTTAATTACCGATACCGGTAAAAACTTATTGGCACCAGGTAAAACACCTAAAAACAACTTAATGTTCCTTGCTTTCTTTGTAAACACAATTAAAGCCGTTAGCGAGCATGCCGATTTATTACGTGCAAGTATTGCATCAGTAAGCAACGATCACCGTTTAGGTGCCAACGAAGCGCCACCTGCAATTATCTCTATCTTCTTAGGTTCTCAATTGAACGATGTATTAGATGAGATTGAGCACTCACGTATCAGCAAAAAAATCAAAGAAGATAACGCACTTTGGTTAGGTATTCCTAAAATCCCTCAGATTTTATTAGACAATACCGACCGTAACCGTACTTCTCCTTTCGCATTTACAGGTAACAAATTTGAGCTTAGAGCTGTTGGATCTTCAGCAAACTCTTCTGCACCAATGACGATCTTAAACGCGATTATGGCTGAGCAATTGGTTAAATTTAAAGTTGAAGTTGACAAATTGATCAAAAAAGGTGATAAAAAAGACATCGCTTTATTAACAGTGATCAAAAAATACATCAAAGAATCTAAAGGTATCCGTTTCGAAGGCAATGGTTACAGCCAGGAGTGGGAAGATGAAGCTGCAACACGCGGTTTATCAA
>NZ_JBFTQI010000689.1:0-3213 GCF_056398925.1 Pedobacter sp. 01T416_2 | reverse complement strand
TCCCTGTACCGCCTGAAGATTGCTATTTAAAATCAAATTGATTTTACCGCTTTCTGCCAATGCCATTACTTTAGCAACCGAATCTGGAGCACCACGGAAACTCTCACTTCTGTGCACCAAAGTTAATTCAGAACAAACTTCTGCTAAGTAAATGGTCCAGTCTAAAGCAGAGTCACCGCCACCGGCAATCACCATTTTCTGATCGCGATACTTCTCCGGGTCGAGGATCATATAGTTTACACCTTTACCATTCTCAAAGTTCTCTAAATTTTCTACAGCAGGTTTACGCGGCTCAAAGCAACCTAAACCACCTGCAATTACCACAACTTTAGCTTCGATAACAGTACCCATATTGGTCGTTAAAACGAAATCTGCTTCGCCACGCTTCTCTAAACCTTCAATACGCTCGCCTAAAGTAAACGTTGGATGGAAAGGTTTTGCCTGCTCCATTAAGTTATCGATAAGTTCCTGGGCCAACACAGAAGGATAACCTGGGATATCGTATATCGGTTTTTTAGGGTAAATTTCAGACAGCTGACCACCAACCTGAGGCAGGTAGTCAATTAAATGGCAACGCATTTTTAATAAACCGGCTTCAAAAATGGCGAATAAGCCAACCGGACCAGCGCCTATTACGGCTATATCAGTAGTGATCATTAAAAAAAATTTGACGCAAAGTTACAAAATAAAGTATTATCAATTCTGCTATTTAGAAATATTCTAGATAATTTTGTAATCCTGTTGTATTCAATATTTTATATGCTTTGCGTTAGGTTAAAACAAAAGTTAAGGGTTTTTAGCAGTTTAAAGCAAATTATAATTGGTCTATGGATTTAGTGGGAAATGGGATGGTGTTATATTAGAAGCATAATTTTTCGTGATGATTACTACAAGATATCGTCATTTCGAGCGGAGTGCAACGTCGTCGAGAAATCTATTATAGATCTCTCCATTTCGCTACGCTCCAGTCGAGATGACGACCTTCTATGGAGCTCAGAATGACAAAAAATGCGCTACCAACTCACTCCTAAATTCTGAAACACAAAGCTCCATACATCAGCCGCTTCTTCAATCACTTTCGTTGTTGGTTTACCTGCACCATGGCCTGCTTTGGTTTCAATTCTGATTAAAACCGGGTTTTCACCTTTATATTTATCCTGTAGGGTTGCTGCAAATTTAAATGAATGTGCAGGTACTACGCGGTCATCGTGATCTGCTGTTGTTATTAATGTTGCCGGATAATTAACACCGCTTTTTAGATTATGGAGCGGCGAATATTTAATCAGGTAATCGAAATCTTCCTTTTTATCGCTGCTTCCGTATTCAACTGCCCAGCCCCAGCCCACAGTAAATTTATGGTAGCGAAGCATGTCTAAAACACCAACAGCAGGTAAAGCTACTTTAAACAGATCAGGTCTTTGGGTCATACAGGCACCTACCAAGAGGCCCCCGTTCGAGCCACCAGATATAGCAATTTTAGATGGATTGGTGTACTTCTCTTTAATCAGGTATTCGGCTGCAGCGATAAAATCGTCAAAAACGTTCTGTTTTTTCGATAGCATACCGGCTTTGTGCCAGGCTTCGCCATACTCGCTTCCGCCACGTAAACTAGGCTGTACGTAAATGCCGCCACGCTCTAAAAATAGCATCCGAGATAGACTGAATCCAGGTGTTAAACTAACCTGAAAACCACCATAGGCATATAAATAAACCGGATTGTTACCGTCGAGCTTGGTCCCTTTCTTTGACACGATAAACATAGGTACCTTGGTGCCATCTTTCGATGGATAAAACACCTGTTTGGTTTCGTAGTTATCGGTATTAAATTGGAGTCCGGATTTTTTATATAATATAGATTCGCTCTTGTTGATGTCGTAACGGTAAATAGTACCGGGAGTAGTGAAATTAGAAAAGGTGTAAAAGAATTCTTTATCTTCTTTGTAGCCGCCAAAGCTTCCAACGGTTCCAATGGCTGGCAGTTTTACGTCGCCAATTTTCTTTCCGCTTAAATCAAACTGTATAATATTGGTGCTTGCATCTTTTAGATAGGATGCCCATAGAAATCCTCCTCCAGTTCCAATACCTTCTAGTGCCAGTTTAGATTCGGGGATAATTTTCTGCCAATTTTTAGGATCTGCATTTTTTGGATCGACCAAAACCACCTGTTTGTTTTCAGCACCCAGATCGGTATTTACCAATAGCTTATCGCCAATATTATCAATAACGCTGTGATTGTTTTCAAAACCCTTAACCAATAAGGCAATTTTACTGTTTGGTGCTTTCAGGTCTTGACAGTATAATGCATTGCCCGAAGTGCCTGCGCTGGCGTAAACCACCAGAAAGCGTTCGTCTTCGGTAACATTGGCACCGAAATATAGATTTGGATTGGTTTTATCTTCAAAAATTAATTGATCTTTTTGCTGCTGATCGCCCAATTTATGGAAATATACTTTTTGGTGTTTATTGGCGGCAGAAAGATCAGTTCCTTTAATAGGTTCATCAAATTTACTGTAATAAAAACCATCGCCTTTCCATGCTGCGCCAGAGAACTTCGTCCATTTCAGTTCATCAGCTAATTTAGTTTTGCTGGCTATTTCCATTACATAAATATTACTCCAGTCTGATCCTGCTTGTGCAACCGAATAGGCCAGGTGTTTTTTGTCGTGAGAGAAGCCCAAAATCGAAATGGCTGCCGTTCCGTCTTTTGTAAGTTTATTTGGATCGAGAAAAACTTCTTCCTTGCCATCTAACCCTTTTTTAATAAACCAGATGCTTTGGTTTTGAAGCCCGTCATTTTTGGCGAAGAAATAATATTCGCCAACCTTAAATGGCTCACTTTCTTTAGGGTAGTTCCATAATGCTGTTAAGCGCTTTTTAATGTCAGTACGGTAGGGGATCTGCTCGAGATAGTTTTGAGTAACCTTATTTTCGGCTACAACCCAGGCTTTTGTTTCAGCCGAGGTATCATTCTCTAGCCATCTGTAAGGATCTGCAATGGTTGTTCCGAAATAATTATCTTTTGTGCTGTCTTTTTTTGTTTCAGGGTATTTCATCAATGTTATTTTTTCTGCAGGTTTTTTGCCCTGGTTACAGGCAAACAGACTTAATGCAAATAAGCTTAATAGAATTTGTTTTTTCATCTTTAATAAGATTTGTTTACTAATATATGTCTTTTTTTCCTTTGGGTTGATTACACAGATTTAGGGATTACAC
>NZ_JBFTQI010000688.1:0-3217 GCF_056398925.1 Pedobacter sp. 01T416_2 | reverse complement strand
ACTACCAACACTGGCAATAGAGGCTCTTAATTTAGCAAAGCTGATTACTTTTGGTAGTTTCCAAAAATCGGAAGCAACAAAAGCCAAACTTGCAGAAGGATAGAAAAAACCAACATTATCAGTTCTGGTAATTGTTGCTAATGTACTGTTCCAATCCTGACGGGCTGTTATATCTAAATAAAGGTAGTTTTTAAAGCTTAAAGAAGCTAAAGCATAAAAGCTATTGAGCCTGTATTGTGCCGTATCGGGGGAATAAACTAAAGGATTTTCGTTATTGCTTAACTCATAAAGATTTGGAATAACTAATCCATCAGCTCTTTTTTCTAGCTTGTTGTATTGATTACGCATTTGGCTGCCACCTAAATTGGCAGTAAGCTGAATATCTTTAGTTAATTGTTTATTATACTTTAATAAAAAATCGGCACTTATTTCGTAAGATCGTATATCCGCAACGCGATAAGAACCATGTGCGAATTTATTACCTGCAGCATCCCAAGGGCGAAGAGTTTCGCGAACGTCATTATTCAAATCTCCCGATGCTCTAAGCATTAAACTCAATGCATCCGTAAATCTATAAGTCGCTTGGATGTTTCCTAACCAACCATTCCGTCTTTGTCCGTTTAAATATTGCTCTGATATAGCATAAGGGCCTTCAGGGAAAGTGGTAGTTAAATTTGTAAACTGTCTGTAAACTAAGTTTGTTGCCCAATAATCTTTATACCAATCAATATTCATATTTGGTTGTGCAAACATAAACCAATACATTAACGACTGATTACCATAACCCGTGGCTGGTAAATTATCGCTTTTTCTATTGCTATATTGCACCTTGGCGTTAATGTTTAGTTTTTTAGTTACGTTACTTGTAATATTTAATGCAGCAGTAGTTCGCTCCAAACCTGTATTTGGCACAATCCATTCGTTATTGCCATGGCTTGCAGAGAAGCGTAAACCCACTTTTTTATAAGTACCATCTATACCAAATGAATTGGATGATTCGAAACCGGTTTTAAAAAATGCATCAATTGGATCAGGAGTTGCCACCCATGGTGTTCTGGTTAATCCTTGCGCTCTGGTTGCAGGGTCATATTGAAAAAACATCGCTCCAGGAGAAAACTCAGGGCCATAAGTAGAACTTGTAGAATTGGTGTTTGCTCCATCGGCACTCGCTCCATATGAGTAATATGAATTGCCAGATACCCCAGCGCCGTATTGTGTTTGCCTATCAGGACTTTTGTTAATTTCTTCCCATGCACTATTTGAAGTAAAAGAGATATTAACTTTCTTTTTATTTAAACTGGCAGATTTTGTTGTGATGATGATAGCCCCATTTGCTCCACGCTGTCCATACAATGCTGATGCAGCAGGACCCTTCAATACGGTTACATTTTCTATATCATCAGGATTTAAATCATTTAACCCACTACCAAAATCGGCAGGCATAATATCTCCTGATGTACCGTAAACACCGCCTCCTGTACCGCCTGTACGCCTTGCCGAACTACTCGCCACAACGCCATCAATTACAATTAAGGCTTCGTTATCTCCTGTCAAATTATTTTCACCACGAAGAATAATTTTATTTGAACCGGCTGGGCCACTATTTCTAACCAAATTTAAACCTGCAACTTTGCCCGATAAAGCATCTGTCCAGTTACTAGAAACCGCATTGGTAAAGGCCGTACTATCTAATTTAGAAACTGCATAACCTAACGATTTTTCCTCACGCTTTATGCCTAATGCCGTAACAACCACTTCGTTTAATTGACTTGTAGAAGAACTAAGCCTAACAATCACATTATTTTCGTTATTATTAAATGTTCTGGTTAGGGTTGTATAACCAATCATATTATAAAGAACAGTAGTTCCCTTTGCAATTGTGATGGTATAATCTCCTTTATCGTTAGATACCCCCAAAAACTTCTTATTGTTATCCGTTRTCGTTGTTCCAATTAATATCTGACCATCCTGGTCATCCAACACCGTACCTTTAATTACAATATTTTGTGCCGGAGTTTGCGCAAAACTTTCATTAATACAAATTAATTGTATCAGCATAATACAAACTAAAAAACTAAAGCGTTTTAGTCTACCCTTAAAAAAAGTTCGGCTTTTCTTTTGGTGATTATCGGGACTGCTTTGCTTTACATGCAGAACGCATTGATGCCACGAAATCTGTTGAGTAAAATTTTTGATCATAATTATTATAGTATATCCGGTTAGTAATAGGGTTCATATGTGCGATTTATTTTGTCCGGATTTGCGGGCAAAGTAAGCCTGTTTATGTTAAAAATATATTAAGCAAACATTAACGTATTGAAAAGCAACCCAAATAGATTGCGATTTATTTATTTTTACTTACTATATATTTCGTTAATTAAAATTAACAAAACAAATCGAAACTAAAAACAATAAAATAAATCAGCAAGAAATATTTTTTAATTGAATGTTTAAACAGACAGAAATAACGATGATAGTAAGAAGAATAGAATAAGCGAGTTATTCCTAAATAAAGCAAAAAATGGCTTTATTAATAATATATAAAGAAAAACAAGGCGCCAGCAGATTAAATCATCAACACAAAAGCACCACGTAATAATTTTATTACAAGGCATGGTGACAGGAAAATAAATAGAGCAACAAAACGAAACATCGCGTTGTAACATTTATATATCAACCTAAACCGAAAGATAAAGAAACATAACTAACCTGCCTTTGCGTACTCAAATACATGCTTCATGTAAAGTTTACGTAAAGAGAATGTCCGTTCAAGTGCAATTAAGATAATCACCGGAAATATTAAAAAACCAAGCAGGTTAAAAGCGTAGAAAAAATAGCCAAAAATTAATATGAGCCTGAAACACTCGAGGTAATAGATCCATTTACGTTGTTCTAAAAGCGCACCGATGTTGATTAAAGTAAGCAAGATAAAGACAAGTATTGCAGCTTTATTGAATGGTGTTAAAAAACTGTAAAACAAGGTCGTGCCGGTAAGCATTGCAACCACTGTTATCAACTGTATATTTAAATAGTTTTTAAACTTAGGTTTAGCAGCTCGTTGTATTTTATTTTGAAAGTAACGCTCTTCTAAAATGGGCCGGATGTTTTGATCCATCAACGCTGGGCTCCCGAACACGGCATTCCATTTGGCCCTAAATCCATTTGCACGCTTGTACGCCTCTCCTATTTCTAAATGTACGCCTCTCCTATTTCTAAA
>NZ_JBFTQI010000687.1:0-3218 GCF_056398925.1 Pedobacter sp. 01T416_2 | reverse complement strand
ATGATACATCCTAAAGAAGGACGCTTACTTCGTGAGAAATTTGACCTAATAAACTGGTTTGATAATAGTAACTAATGTAGTAAACTCCACAGTTGTCACATTGAGTAGCTTTTGCAACTTCGGTGTAATTAGAACTTTGATGAAATTTGAGTTTTCATACTCACAACTTCTTTGTGCGTAATATCACCTTTGGTAATTTTGGAATGGCATGTTGGGCACAATAAAATTAAATTATCGATTTGGTGATTGGTGGGATTTTCATCTATGTGATGAATTTGAAAATGGCCAACTGCTTTCTCGGTACAGAAAGGACAGACTGAATTAATTTCTTGTTGAAGTTCTGCTCTTACTTTTATCAAGTTGGGGATTGATGTTCTTGCTGTTTTTCCACGTTTATTTTTTTTGTCAAAAGTATACCTTGAATATTCAGGGCATTGCGAATAGTGACCAGCTTCGATAATCCTGTTTTTGTTATTGGTCCGATATTTATCCCAATCTCCACTCGTACAGGCAGAGTAAAACCCTATGGGAGAGTGCTCTCCTTCGAATAAGCATATTTCGGGACACATATTGGAAAAATACATGCTTGTCCCACCTTTTATAATGGTTGGAGACTCTCCCTGAACTTCTATTTTATTCTGGAAATACTCATCGGAAAGTTCGCCTTCATTTTTTAATATTTCTTCAAAATTTTCACCTTTTCGTATATCAATATAGGAAAAATAATATATGGTCATTGCCCTCCGTTGACAGATGTTCAATATAGGGCATCTTGGAGTACCTTTTTGGCGAAGACTCATTTCAAAATAGGCTTTTTTGTCCATCGTATCGTTATAAAGTATTTAGACAACCAATTTAGAACTAATTGAGATCATTTTAGAAACAAAATTGTATTTCTAGTTTTCCAAGTTTTGTAGTTTTGACCATTTTGCGATTGGGAGGTGTGGCGGATTCACTTTGACGAGAGGCATATTGTCAGCTTGAAGCTTTGTTTAGATTGAAGAAAACAGTAGCTAAAATCAGGATAATACAGCATAATACTTTTTGCAAATAACTGATAAAAGGGTATTGTCGCCTAATGCACAAACCATTTTGTTTGACTCCATCTTACCAAATTTTAATTATTTATAAGTATCTCCAAAACAAGTCGATAAATTAAAATTAGCATTGGTGGGAGGGGGTCAATTGACTGCGGTTTATCCAGATTATATACATCCTAAGAAAAAAATATTAGACCCGACATCGCCAAGTCCTTAATTTAAAGATAATTAAATGTAAATATCTAATTTATGACGAAATGGGGTCAATCTGCTGCGTTTTATCTAGTGCTTTGGCCAAGAGCTCGTATTGCCAGCACTCTAGGCAGTAGCCTTCTTCGTTGAGTTGCTGGAAGTCTAACATGCATCCTTTGCATTCGTGGGTCATAATGATTTCGAAGCCTAGGTGGAACTCTTTTCCGTCTTTGTCCCGTTCGGTCTTTGAAATGTAAAGATAGCCACATTCTCCACATTCAATGATGTCTTTCCCATCCTCAATATGGTTGAGGCAGTTGCAATTTCCACATTCGATGAAGAAGGAGTTGCAGTTACCACAGTGGATAGCCCTGGTGTCGAGATAAGGGTTTTCCGGGGGAATGATGAACTCCTTCTTGAAAAGGCTAAGCTGATTTTCATCGCGACTACCACCCTTGATGCGGTGTGGATCGAGGAGATTATGGTGATGGACGTCCTCTGGCTGGAATTCCTGGTCGCAGACGAAGCAGTAATCCCAGCGCTGCGCACTCTCAATCATTTCTTCCTCTTCCTTACTCAGAAACTCTTGTTCTAGACTGTTGGCCAATTTGTGCAGAGCATAACTGAATTTCGAATTTGCCTCTTCAAGTATCGGTGCAAGGTCGGGATGGACCATCTCACGATCTTTTGGATCGGAAAAGTCACCCGAATTACTTGAAACAAAATATCCAGATGGACCTTTCTTTGGCCTAGACGGCGCTGTTTCCGATTTGCGGGCTACAAAATCGCTGAAACTTAGTAGATGCAACGCATCCGCCATGCTGTTCTTTTTTTCACCGGTAAAAGGAGCTTTTCTATCCAGAGCCATGTGTGTTGCCTCGATTCTGTGCTGGTCGGTAACTGGTATGGAGATGGTCCATCTGTTCAGAAACCGCTCCACTTCGAAGATATGGTTGCGAATGGTGAAGATCTTCTCTTCGGCCACCTGTGTAATCTTGAATTCCAATTCTTGAAGGTTTTTGTCCTTGCTAATAAATTCCCTGATAGGTTTAAGGCTGCTAATGTACGAGTCCCGCTTTTTTTCAATATCCTGGACCTTTGCTCTAGCCTGAGATTTATTGCGCTCGAACTCCTCTATTATAAGCTGATTGGCCAGTACGATGATTGCGCCATGCTCGGCTCTTTGGCGAAGAAGTTTAAAGATCTTCAGATGTGTGTCGTCGTGTTTATTCGAGTAGGGGGTGAACCCGTTGGCAAGATATATCCAATTGTTGGTGTCGAGAAATACGTAGATTGGTTTAGCCATATTGCAAATATAGATAGAAACATTTCATGTTATGAGGATGTTAGAAATAGGCTGCATAAACCACTCTATTTTGACCCCGTTCCGCCAAAACTAAACTTAATGTAAATTGTTGATAGTCTTCCTGTTGCCACTTTGGCAAAGAGGGGTCAATTGGAATGGTTTTTCCACTTAAGGTCTAATATTATACACTTGCTTCCTGCGCATAATCCAAGTCATTTTTAGTATCCAGTGAACTTGCGATTTTGTTAAACAAATTCGAACTAAGTAAGGAAAGGATAGTTAAAATTACTAAATAACACAGTGTGATTCCGTAAGCGTAAAATACGATTGTATGGGCATGTAAAAATAGATTAGCGATAGAAACAAGGAGGCCAGTTACTAGCCAGGATAATGAACTGGCAAAACCACATACAAGACGTGTTGTGAATTCTTTGGTTACCGAATCTATTAGCTTATGGGTAAACTGATATTTATCTAGTTTCTTTTGCTCAAGTATGCTTTGGATAAGGCGTCTAAGCCCTTGGGCGGCACTTATCGTTATAAACAGGCTGAAAAGTACGAATGGAAATCCAATAGAAAAACAGACAAGGATCAATTTGATTGTATCGAGAGACTGAAAAAGTTTATTGTCGAAAAAAAATATAGTTAATAGACTAGGACATAGTGAACAGGTGAGGTTC
>NZ_JBFTQI010000686.1:0-3223 GCF_056398925.1 Pedobacter sp. 01T416_2 | reverse complement strand
GGTGTGACCTGCACTGGTTAGTGGTTCCATTAAATAACTTCTATTTTGTTTTCTCCAAAAGTAATAATATCGCCAACCCTAACCTTGTAACGTTTGCGGAATTCGACCTCACCGTTAGTTTTTACTAAACCATCTTCAACAACGGTTTGGGCATCACCGCCACTGCCAACTAATCCACTTGCTTTTAACAGCTGGATTAATGGAATAAATTCGCCCTCTAATTTGAATTGTATCATTTTGTGCAAAAATACGATTATTTAGAGGTTTTTAGTTTTAACAGTCAATGCTTTTTATAATTTTGCACCAATCTGACTTATTAATAGATAAAAATGGATTTATCCCCCAACAAACAACCAAATTTCGACAATACGGAAATTGCTTTCCGTCAAAAATCTAACAACGAACTAAAAAAAGCATATTGGCTTTTTAAAATGATTGGCAGTAATTTCCTTACCAAAGTTGGTCCTGCCATTACCAATTTCTTTTTAAATATTGGTTTACCTATACAGGGCGCAATAAAAGCAACTATATTTCAGCAGTTTTGTGGAGGAGAAACCATTGCAGAGTGCGATAAAGCCATTGCACAATTGGATAAAGGCGGAGTAGGTACCATTTTAGATTATTCGGTTGAAGGCGAAGAAGAGGAACAGGTTTTTGATGAAACCTGTGCAGAGATTATCCGTACGATTGTTCGCGCTGATGGTGATGCCAAAATTCCGATCACGGTTTTCAAAATAACGGGTATTGGCCGTTTTGCTTTATTGCAGAAGCTTGATGCTAAACAAGTTTTAACTGAAACAGAACAGGCTGAATACGAAAAAGTAAAACTGCGTTGCGAAAAGATCTGCCAAACCGCTTTCGATAAAGGCGTACCCATTATGATCGATGCAGAGGAAACCTGGATCCAGAATACCATTGATGAACTGGCTTTGGATATGATGCGTAAATTTAACCGCGAGCGTATTATTGTTTACAATACCTATCAAATGTATCGCCATGATAAGCTAGCCGATATGAAAGCCGACCATTTAATTGCTAAGGCAGATGGTTTTATTTTGGGTGTGAAAATGGTTCGCGGTGCCTATATGGAAAAAGAACGTAAACGTGCAGTAGAAATGGGTTACCCTTCGCCAATTCAACCGGATAAGACAGCATCAGACCGTGATTATAACGAATCTTTACGGTATTGTGTAGATCATATTGAAGAAATTGCCATCGTTGCGGGAACGCACAACGAAGATAGCAGCCGTTTATTGACTTATCTTTTAGAGGAAAAGAACATTAAGCACAATCACCCTCATGTATATTTTGCCCAGTTGCTAGGGATGAGTGATAACTTGAGCTTTAACCTTGCCGATTCGAATTATAATGTAGCAAAATATGTTCCTTACGGACCGATTAAAGCGGTAATGCCTTATCTGTTCAGAAGAGCACAAGAGAATACATCAGTGGCCGGGCAAACAGGTCGTGAGCTGGGTTTGATTGAAAGAGAATTGAAAAGAAGGAAACTGTAATTCAGTTTTCGGTTAACAGTTGGTGGTTTTCAGTTTTGGGTGGTAATAAATACTGTTAACTGAAAATTGCCAACTGTTTTTGTATCGTCATGCTGAATTTAGTTCAGCATCTTTCATGTCTTATAGTTTTTTCATTGTTTTTTGGAAATGAACATGCAGCAGTTCTTCAGGGCATGCAGCCTCGCTTTGCGCTGTATCCTTTTGGCTGCCCTTCGACTTCGCTCAGGGTGATAGCCAAAAAGATGCCGCTTCATCCGATAACTATCGGATCGAGTTTAGGTTGAGCGGTAGTTTTTTAAACTACGCAAAATTATTTCTTCACTACAAAAGATTGTTTCCCGGTCAAGAGATCGTAGAACAATATAAAATCGCTTACTAAACTATAACCCGGATACTGAAAAGTAGCGGGTTTATTTTTTTCGAAGAAAAAGTGACCAACCCACRCAAAACCATATCCCAGCACGGGTATGGCCAGAAAGAAATGCCAGTTGTGAAACAAAAATCCTGTGAAAAAAGCAAGACAAACCAATCCTGTACCAATAAAATGTAAAATACGTGATGTAGCATTGGTATGCTCTGACAAGTAAAAAGGGTAAAACTCTTTTAGCGACTTAAACTTTTTTTCTGACATACACTAATTTACAAAATTCCGTTTGCTTTTAAAAAAGATTCCAGTTGAGCAGGTTTTTCTGTCATTAATAAGGTATTTAAACCTACTTTTTTTGCGCCTTCAATATGCTGTGGACTATCATCAATAAATAAAGTTTCGGCAGGGTCTAAATTATTGTCTTTTAATACCTGTTCGAAAATATTCGTGTTGGGTTTACGCAGTTTCATGTGCTGAGAAAAATAGGCTTTCTCAAAATAAGCATCGTAATTATTGATTTCGAAAGTGGTTTTCAGGTAGTTGATAATCCAATCGTAATGGATTTCGTTATTGTTGCTCAGCAAAAATGTACGGTATTTTTCTTTTACCCGAAGTAATAAATCGTGGTTTTCCTGAATGGTACCGATCAATAAGCTGTTCCAGGCATCATCAATCTGTTTATCGGTTAAGCCTGGTTTGTCCGCTGCCTTTCTAATCCCTACCCTAAATTCGGCAGGAGAGATTGCTCCGGTTTCAAAATCATCAAATAATTGATTGTGTGCTTTATGGGCAAAGAAATTTTCAATATCGGTAATGCCCAACTTTTGAAAAGATGCTTGCGCAATTCTGAAATCGATATCAAATATTACGTTTCCGTAATCGAAAATAATGTTTTTAATGTTTTGCATGGAAATCCTTTAGCATTTGCTGCAAAGATATTATTGCTGATTTAATGGAGGGTATTAAACGGTGTTTTTTTACAATAAAAAACCCGAAGTACTTAATTGGAGAGTAATACTTTGTAGATGCGTCATTCCCAACTTGATTGGGAATCTTAATGCTTTAGTGGTATTTTCTATTCGCATTAAGATTCCCGCCTTCGCGGGAATGACGCAACATCAAAATAATTTTATTTATAGACCTATTTAGGTTCTACCGTGATCGATTGAATAATTGGTCTATTCTTTTTGTCGCCGCTTTTTAGTTCTTTAAACACAAAATAAATAGAATGGAATTTTCCATCTGAAAGCATGCTGATCGGGATACTTTTCCTAAAGGTAGATTTGCCAATCATAATGCCTTTACTATCATCTAACCTGATCTCGATTTCGCCATCTGATCC
>NZ_JBFTQI010000685.1:0-3226 GCF_056398925.1 Pedobacter sp. 01T416_2 | reverse complement strand
TTTTATATCAGGAAAATGGAATTCCTCTTGTTTTAGCTGTAGCAACAAGGGATAAAAATGATAGCTATCTCTTTTTTATTCCCATTAAATCTGTTAAATAAATTTTAGGAGAACGGAACAATCATTTATAGCCAGGCTTCCAGCATTAGGTTATAGCTTTGCTATTGCGTTGCTCTACTTCGAAAATAACTTTAAAACTTGCTCCCTCACCCAGTATTGAGTTTACCTGAACTTTTAAGTTAAGGTAATTCGCTATGCTTTTTACAATGGCAAGTCCTAAGCCATAGCCCGCATTTTCGGCATGACCTGTTTTTTTAAAACGATCAAATACATGTGGTATATCTTCTGCTTTAATGCCTTGGCCACTATCGCTAACCTGAATGGAATAATAACCTTTTTCAAGAAGATCAGAAATCTGTATACGCCCATTTTCTTTGTTAAACTTAATGGCGTTGTTAATTAGGTTATAAAAGAGCTGAAACAAAAGATCATGATTGATGTTGCTTAAACGTTTGTTATGGCTAAGGTCGATGTCGATCTGAATGTTTTTTTCTTCGAGCCTATGGCTTATTTCTTCCACTATTTCATTAAAGAGTGTTTGCGGTTCTATCTCATCCTGTTTGGAGAATTGCTCATTTTCTATTCTCGAAATGAGTAGGAGCGAACGCGATATTTTCTTTAACCGCTCCAGTGTTTTCATCATATCAACAATGTGTTCCTGTACCGCTTCGGATGCCGATTCTTCAGTAAGCAGGTTTTCCATCTTGTTTTGTAATATAGTAATGGGCGTCATAAACTCATGCGAGGCATTGGCCGTAAATTCCCGCTCCTTTTCAAAAGCCTCGTTGATCTGGTCCATTAATGAAATGAGCGAATGATCGAGGTATTTAAAGTCTTGCGTGCTGGTGTTAATATGGCCATGTTTCTTTTTAAATGGAAACCGGCTATTGGTTAGCCTTAATTTGATAATCTGACCAAGTGGTTTAATTAACTGCCGGGTAAAAATCAAATCTATAATAATACTTAGGGCAATAAGAATGATAAGCACATATAAAGCGAAGCGTTGGAGCGCATCGTTATAAAGGTTGATGCTGGCGGTGGTTTTACCGATTTCTAAGAGGTAATTTTTTTGGTTTTTTTGAAAAGTAAAACTCAATACCCGATACGCGATGGTATCTTGTTCTACAATACGTTTGGTATCACGTATGGTATCTAATTTCAGTTTTTGTGCTACTGTTTCGAGTGCAATGTATTCATCTTTCAGCATGGTGTAGCTCCCATAACTGTTATCCCCTTCGAAGTAATAATCTATTCCCTTTTTATTGATATTTTGGAGTACTTTTTTCTGTTGGTTTCTAAGCGAAAAGTTGGTGTAGTTAGAAGCAATCTGCCCGATCAGAAAAGGAAGCAACAGGATAAACAGACCTACAATGGCAAGTTTAGATCCGGTAATAAATAAAGTAAGTTTAGTAGATAGTTTCAAATTACTTTTTAATTCTATAACCAACGCCTCTAACAGTTTCCAGCCATTCGGTAGGGGCGTAACCATTTAATTTCTTCCTGATATTTTTAATGTGTGCATCAATGTAGTTCGAGTCGTAATCATCATCAACAAAGTTGCCCCAAATATGTTCGCTTAATTGCATCCGGGTAAGCACCCTGTTTTTATGCAGTAAAAGGTAGCTTAAAAGATCAAATTCTTTGCGCGAAAGTTCAATCTGCTCTTCCTCAAAAAATACAAAGCGTTTTTGCAGATCGATGCTAAAGTTTCCGAGTGGAATTAACTCTTCGGTCACTTTAAATTTTCGCCTGGCAATGGCCTGCATCCGCGATTGAAGTTCGGGAAGAAAGAAAGGCTTCGCTAAATAATCGTCTGCGCCCATGTCTAAGCCCGCAACCCGGTCTTCTAATTTTCCTCTGGCTGTAAGAATAATATAGGCCGCATCTGGATTGCTTTTCTTCGCCTTGCTGAGCAGTTCAAAACCATCGCCATCTGGCAAACCTAAATCAATCAGTACATAATCATATTGGTTTAGCGCTAGCTTATTAGAACCCTGTTTAAAGCTATGGGCCAGATCGCACAAGAAGAAAGCCTTTTTAAGAAACTTTTCCATTTCAAAGGCAAGCGTTTTTTCATCTTCAATGATCAGTACCTTCATGCGGATTAAAATTGGTAGTAAACTGCTAAACCAAAGAAAGACTGCTGGTGTTTTACATTTTCTTCTTTTCTGTTTCCAAGTATGGAGAATTGATAACTGGCTTCGGCAAGGAAATTTCCATTACTCCAGTTTAAAGGTAGCTTAAAATTGTAAGACAATAGTTTAAACTGATTAACTGTGTTTTCAACTACCTCGGTGGTGTTCCCGTTAACGATTCCGGGAGCGGTATCACTTTTTCCCTTTCCATTCCCATTAGCGTTCTGCCTTTTGCTTTTTTCGATGATATAGGTTTCGTAAAAGTGGGTGGTGCCTGCTGTAATCTCTATAGCCGGCGTAATTGAAATGAGGTTCTTTTCGTTGAACACCGTTCCCAGGTCGATTTCTTTTGAATTTCCAAAACTGATAAATCCATCGGTTTGCTTTCCAAAAGCCAAATCGAGACTAAGATCTGTTTTAAACCAAGGCCATTGGTAGGCGGCCGACGCATTGATGTTATTGTTATTGGATGCCTGAAGCAAAGGAGAATTAGCAGGGAAAAAAGAATGGGTATAGGCTAGTCCGGCGGTAAATTTTTCATTAAAATCATAATCGTAACCTATGCCTAAATCTGTTTCCGAAATGGTTGAGCCATAGTTTAAGAGCTTATAACCACCGCCCGAAAAATATAAACCGCTTGGAAACCGTAAGGTAGCATTAAAGAGTACATACGGATATTTTTCAGGGGTAACCTGCCCGTAATAATTAATATTACTGTTGTACATGGCCGCAAGTGTAAGCGTAGCTTTGGTCGAATCTTGCTGTGCCTTTACATTTGATATCGCCAAAAATGAGAAGAAAATTAAGAGACGGATGCGCATATATTTATGGCCTTTTAATCTTAGGTTTAATAATCTTGATGGGTTTTACCTTTACATTGGGCTTTACCGCCATGGGTTTTAGCTGTTTTTTGGCTTTTGGTACTTCTTTGATCTGAAGTGGCTCAGGCTTTTGATTTTCGGGCTGTTTGTCTTTTTTTGCCTTATCCTGTTTTTTAATCAGTTCTTCCTGCTGATTTGAAACAGTTAAAG
>NZ_JBFTQI010000684.1:0-3229 GCF_056398925.1 Pedobacter sp. 01T416_2 | reverse complement strand
ACTCTATTGGGAACTCAATTAATCCAGCATCAACAACTGCCTATCCAAATTTAGGTGAACGTACTGATGCGGTTTATTTGTATGGTGATATTACCTGGAAAAACATGTTAACTTTAAATTTTAGTGGAAGAAATGACTGGTCATCGGCATTAACCTATAAAGACGGCCATGGTAATTATTCGTACTTCTATCCAAGTGTAGRTTTGGCATGGATATTCACAGAATTACCTGCATTCAAAGATAATTCGATATTATCTTTTGGTAAGTTAAGAGCATCATATTCTTACACAGGTTTATCGGCTCAGCCACAATATACTAATACAGCCGGCTACTATAGATTACAAGATGGTACTTTCAGTAATGCGAATGGTGGTAACCAGTCGGTTTATGGGTTTAGCGACAATATTCTTAAAAACAACAATTTAAAGAATGAGTTAACCAAGGAACTTGAAATTGGAACCAATTTAGGTTTCTTAAAAAACCGTATCAACATTGATTTTGCTTATTATAAGAAAAATTCTTATAATCAAATTTTAAGTTTTGCATTACCACAAGAGTCTGGAGTGAGTTCACAAGCTTTAAATGCGGGTAATATCCAAAATCAAGGTATCGAGATCTTGGTTACTGGAAAACCAATCGTATCAAAAGATTTTAATTGGAATGCTTCAGTTACTTTTACGCGGAACCGCAACAAAATATTGGAATTGGCACCTGGTGTTGAAAATTACGACCTGGATTTAGCTTTTGGTAACGACATCACTTCAGTAGCCAGAGTAGGCGAACAATATGGTTCATTGATTACTGGATATGGTTATTCATATTATCAAAAGAAAGATGCAAGCGGTAATCCAATTGCCAGTCCAAATAATGGTAAAAAAGTATTAGGTAATACTGGTTATGGAACTACCGGTGGTTATTACACCTATGTAAGATCGCAGGATTATGATGGTACAAAGAAAAATTTAGGTACTATGATGGAGAAATATCTTGCCAGTACCAGACAAGAATTATCTTATAAAAACTTTACATTAAGTTTTCAAATTGATGCTAAAATTGGTGGTTTAATGGCCTCTGGAACCCATCAATATGGATCAGCTAACGGTTCGTTTGCCAATTCACTTTTTGGTAGGGATGAAGGCTCAGGTGGTGTAACTTATACCGATGCAAACGGCGTAGTACAGCATGATGGTATTATTCCTGATGGTGTATTGAATGATGGATTAAAAGCCAATGGAGTAGATTTAGGTGGAATGACCTATGCAGATGCTGTTAAACAAGGTTTATTAAAACCAATACCAGCTTATGCATATTATGAAAATTTAAGTCAATGGTCTAGTGGTATCAGAGAGTATTCGGTATTTGAAAATTCTTGGGTGGCGCTTCGCGAAGTAACTGTAGGATACACCGTGCCTAGCAAATATTTAAGTAAATTGAAAATAAATACTTTAAGTTTAAACTTAACAGGTAGAAATCTAGCCTATTTGTATAAAACGGCTAAGGATGGTATTAATCCTGAAAGTATTTTTAGCAATAGAGCAGGTGCTTTTGCTGAATATGGTGGCTGGCCTTTGGTTAGAAGTTTAGGTTTTAATGTTAGGGCATCGTTCTAATTATTTAAAAAATACAGATATGAAGACTATAAATAAAACAAAAATATATTTCCTGATGGTTTCAGCTTTGCTTGTAGTGGGCGGTTGTAAAAAGGAAAGCTTTGTAGAAGCAAATTTGAACCCTACGACCTTATACGAGGTTAAACCTGAAGATCAGTTTCTTCGTGCGGCAGTGGGTTCGCAAGATGATTTCGAGTATTTTGCCGATGTTTATCGCGCAGCCAATCTATGGATGCAATACGCTACCTTAAGTACAGGAAATGGATTGAATTTTAACAATGTTGGTTCACAATTCAATACCCGTTACGGTAAAATATTTTACGGCAGATTAGGCCCGGCCTTAATCGATGCTATAAAAAATATCGAACAAATGCCTGATGCAGATAAAAATGCAAGAATACACATGAAAGCAATTTCGCAGATACTTTTATCGTATTATGCATTTTATGTGAGCGATATCAATGGAAGCATACCTTATGCTCAAGCTTTTCAAGCGAGGTATGGGGGTACCACAACTCCAGCATATGATACTCAACAAGCAGTATTTGCAAAAGTTGATGCGGAATTGAAAGCAGCTGTAGCTACTTTGAAAACCACACCAGCAGGTCAGATCAGTCTTGCCGGAAATGATCCCTATTTCAATGGTGATGCAACACTTTGGGCTAAAGCAGCAAACGCTTTACGTCTGAAAATAGCTATTCGCTTAATAAAAGTTGATCCAACTAAAATGAAAGCAATTGCTACCGAAGTTTTAGCAGATCCAGTGCAGATGGCAAATGTTAACGATTCATGGATGCTTAAGGTTGGCCCATCTTATGCAGATGGTGGTGGAAACTTTAGTCCGTCGAATTTCGCAGCAGGTAAACCTGTATTAGATTTTATGGTTACAAAAGGCGACCCTAGATTATCGGCCTTCTATCGTCCAAACGCAGCAGGAAATTATGTAGGAAGTTTTACTAGTCCAGACGATGCAAAATTACCTGCAAATGTACCATTATATGCATCTATAAATAATTTATCACAGTTGCAACACAGGTTATTTACACCTAATTATAACGAAGCCGATGGCTTAGGTGCTGGTACAGGCAAAGGATTTTACCCTGTTTTAACTTATGCAGAATATTGCTTTCTACGTGCAGATCTTGCAGCCCGTGGTGTCACTACAGATGTGGCTGAAACATGGTATAAAAATGGAGTTTATGCATCAGTTCAATTCTATAGCGATAGGGCTGTTGATGCCAAAGTATCTAACTTTAATGCAGTGACTACTCCGGCTATTGATACCTACTATAACACAGTTGGTATTAAATACGATGCAACTAAGGCAACTGATCAAATCGCTTGTCAGGCTTATCTTGATCTTTATAGACAACCATTAGAAGCATGGGCCTGGTGGAAAAGAACTGGCTTCCCGAACACTACCTCGGTTTTAGCATGGTCGGAATTAAAAGGTAATGGAAGTGTATTACCATTAGCTCGTAGAGCTGGTATAGACTTGTTAAGTACTACCAATTTAAACTATGCAAATCAGCAAGCTGCGATTGCTGAAATGGCTAAAAACCCTGATTTTGGTGCCGGACCAAATGATCCTTTTGGCCGTGTTTGGTGGGATAAAAAAT
>NZ_JBFTQI010000683.1:0-4341 GCF_056398925.1 Pedobacter sp. 01T416_2 | reverse complement strand
GAACTGGTTTTTGCTGTATACAGTACGAATGTGAATACAATCAATGAAAGTATGTTCAACGTCGCACAGGGAACATCCCTTCAATTGGCAGCAACCAATAAAAATGCCATTTATGGAACTACAGCGCCGCTTGACTGGAGACTGTCGTGGTTTGACAACAATCCGGCAAAGGCATTTAATGTCCCATCTAAATTTTTTCAAAATCCGGGCTTGCCTTACGCTATGCAGAATATCGTTCCACTTATCCGGATTTCGGAAATGTATTATATCCTTGCCGAATCTGCCAATGCACTTGGCGCCTTGCCAGCTGGGCTATCCTATTTGAATATGGTAAGAAGCGCCAGGGGGCTTAATCCTCTTACTGCTGCCGAAGTGCCTGACGGAGTAGCGCTGTCTGCCGAAATCACTAAGGAATACAAGAAAGAATTTATCCAGGAAGGACAAACTTTTTTTTACTATAAAAGACTTAACAAAGATCTAAAGGTGGAATCGGGAACAACAGTCAACGTTCCTGTTAACCCTTACGTATTTCCAGTCCCTGATAAAGAACGTGAATACAATCAGTAAAATAACAATTAAACCAAAGAAACCGATATGAAGCTTAAATTTCAATATTTCGCTGTTTTTTCAATGAGCCTGTTTCTTTTCGGCTGTAAAGAAGATCCTGCTTTGTTTACCGGATCTGATGGCCTTTATTTTGGGACGGCGGATACAGTTATTTCATATTCTTTTGCCAAATATCCAAAAAAGCTAAAAGACACCCTTAATCTCCCGGTGAGTGTATTGGGTAATCCCTCGACAGCCAGTCGCTCCTTCAGTGTTGAGGTACTGCCTGCAAGCGGTGATGGAGCAGCCATTGAAGGAACGCATTATAAAATTGCACAGAACCTGGTTATTCCGGCGAAAACAGTCTCTGGTACAATTCCAGTGGTTGTGTTCCGGACAGCGGACCTTGAATCGGGAAAGCTGGTTAAGATCAGCCTGAGGCTAAAGAAAAACCAGGATTTTCCGGCAGAAGGGATCTCAGCGAAACAGAAACTGACCGTCAATCTGGCCTATATCCAAAAACCGGATTCATGGGGAGAGTTTACGGGATCTGTAACCGGTTTTTGTGCTGAACGATCCCGACAATGGCAATAAACCAGTTCAGGTAGGGCCTGCAAATTATTGATCAATTTCGTTTGAAGATATAAAAAAATGAAAAAGTTAAAAAAAATATTAGGTGTTTCCCTGACGCTGGCCATCATCGCTGTAATGATGGTAGGCTGTTCCAAAGACCAAGGGAATTACGACTACATCCAGGTAAATACACTTAAGGTTTCCACAGATATGTCCGGTGCAGACCCAAGTGTATTTATTACACCGGATTCGATTATTCTACGACAGAACGATAGTCTGAAAGTGAAATTGAAAATCGATGCTTCTTTGGGTGAACCCGGTGATTTCTCCTGTCAGTGGCTTCTTACGCAATATGTGCAATCCGCTGCTAACCCCACCAAATATCAGATCGGTAATGAGGTAAACTTAAAAACCAAAATTACATTGGCTCCAAATCTATACAGATTGGTGGCAAGGGTAACCAGTAATGCTACTGGTATCTCTTACTATAAATCTTTTGCGTTAAATGTATCAGGTGCAGAATGGGGTGGTGAAGGCTGGATTGTTTTACAGGAACAGGCCGATGGAGCAGATATTTCAGTGATCACAACAAGAGATGGAGTGATAAAAGGGAAAGTTTTCAATAATGTCTATTCAACAGTAAACAGCCACAAACTTCCGAGTGGCACTTTTAAAGTAAATGTGATCAACTATATTCCTGCACTAAATGCACAGAAGGTATCTTTTTTGTATCCCAATGGAGGGTTACAGGTCAGGAGCATTGATTTTGCGGATTCGACCAGGGCAGAGAACTGGTTTACTCCGGGCTCACTGCCTTCTACTGATTTTCAGGCAAATGGTTCTGGCGGTGGATCAGGGGCAGGGTGGGAGTATGTTATCGTCAATAATCAGATTGCCTATCGTCAGTTTGCCACTGCTGCCCATTTGGCCAATCCCCCATTGTTTTTTCCTCCTTACGCCGGGCTTTCTATTTCGCCATTTGTGATCAATGCAGGTTCAAGCGACCAGATATACACACTTTACGACCGGGTGAACAAGGCTTTTGTTGTATTCAATGCCTCAAGTTCTACAATTGTAAATACACCTGCTTATGCTGGAGGTGCAGCAAATTTAAACCCTACAACAGGTAGCGGATTTGACCTGAAAAATATAGGCGATAATATGGTCTATGCAGAGAATGCACAGCCTATGGCAACCTCGGCAGGGATTTATTGGAACTGCTTCTTTAGAAATGATGCAGGAAACAATACCTATTTAATCCAGTTTCCACGAGGTCTTGCCTATCCGAATAATTTTATAGCCGGTCGTTTTCAGCTGAAAGAACCAGCCTGTCCGGGGATCAATACGGCAACAATGTTTGCCAATGCCACATTCCTTGCTCCACCAAAAGGCGTGTTTTATTACGTAAACGGAAATAGGATATATACCTGCACCGTGAATACACTGGCCAGCTCAACGGCATCACTGGGTTTGACTTTCCCGGCAGGGACAATTGTTAAAGCAATAAAGGCTTTTAATTCGGGTTATACTGCCGCCAATATTACCGCGCTTAACGTGCCAGAGGGTAAAGTGCTGGTAGTGGCTACCGACGAAACAGCAAGCGGAGGCGGAAACAAGGTTTATTTCTTTAACCTGAATACCCAGACCGGCGCTATCATAGGTTCTCCCTCAAGTCCTGCCGATGTTTACGGCGGCTTCGATAAGATTACCGATATCACATTTAAAAAGGCATTGGGCCGATAGGCAAAAATCAAATAGTTTATTTCAACTTATATCAACAAAATACCGCCGATAGTAAGGCAGTCATTATGATTATCATCTTTTAACAATTATTATGAAATTAAAGTTTATTCCTGTTTTCGCATTTGCACTGCTTGTTGCTGGGACCGGATTTGCACAAGATTCTACTGCAGTTAAAAAGACTGCGGTAATAGCTAAGCTAAAACCTTACAACCAGGTGATTACTGCAAAAGCGGTTACCAAAACAGGTCTGTTTAAAGTTCACTTATTAGATGAGCATTATTATTTTGAAATTCCTGATGAATTATTGTCAAGAGAATTTTTGTTTACCACACGCTTAAGCAAGGTAGCTACCGGTAGTCCGCGTTATAGTGGCGATTTGATGAACGGGATGATCGTATCGTTTGAAAAAGCTGCCGGTGAGCGCTTATTTGTTCGTGCGATAACCAGTGTGGCCCAAAGTGATGCCACCAATGAACTGGCAAAAGCAGTAAAAAACTCAACAATCGATCCGATCATCATGGTACTGGATTTAAAAGCCCGTGGTACCGATAACAATTCATCGGTGATCGATATGACTGATTTTTTCTTAAAAGATAATATGCTTTCAGGTTTCCATCCGTCCGTTAAAAAACAAATGGGAACCGGAGCACCGGCGGCAGACCGTTCGGCTATTTTATCGATGGAGGCTTATCCGAACAATATCGAAGTTAAATCAATGAAAACTTATTCATTAGGGGCAGCAAAACCTGCTGGGGAGAGTGCTCCTGGTGCCGATGTGACGCCGACAGCTTCCAGCGTAGGGGTCACATTCGAAATCAGTAATTCGGTAATGGTATTGCCAAAGGAGGTGATGCAGATACAGGCTTATGATCCGCGTGTGGGTTTCAGGTCTGACAGCTATAATGTTTTTACGGATAAACAACAGAAAGTTGATGAGCGGCGGTTTATCATCAAGAACAGATTAGAAATTAAACCTGAAGATATCAAACGTTACAAGGCAGGTGAACTGGTTGAACCAAAAGAACCATTGGTTTATTACATTGATCCGGCAACCCCAAAACAGTACCGTAAATATATGATTGCAGGTATCAATAACTGGAACGAAGCTTTTAAAGCAGCTGGTTTTAAAAATGCGATCATAGGGAAGGAGTGGCCGGAGAATGATAAAACAATGGATCTGGAAGACTCGCGTTTTCGGGTAATCCGATACATGCCTGCACCAACCCCTTTTGTTGATAACAACCAGGTAACCGATCCGCGGACGGGTGAAATCGTTCAAAACTACATCGGTTGGTCACATAGCCAGGTTAAAACCCTTCATGATTGGTACATGGTGCAGGCTGGTGCTGTTGATGAGGGAGCCAGAAGCATGAAGTTCAGTGAAGCGCTGATGGGCGCATTGATTACAGCCGAAGTTAGCCGTACCATTGGTTTTACCCTTGGTCTGCGCGAAAATCTGGGCAGCAGCTCAACTACTGC
>NZ_JBFTQI010000682.1:0-3238 GCF_056398925.1 Pedobacter sp. 01T416_2 | reverse complement strand
CGCCCGCATTATTTACTAAAATATCTAAATGGCCAAATGCTGCTACGGCATCGGTTATCAATTTAGCGGCTTCTTTGGCCTTACTTAAATCGGCCTTCAAAAAAGTTGCTTTCCTACCCATGTCTTGTATTTCTGCGATAAGTTTTTCGCCCCTTTCATCAAATTTATGGCCATTTAAAATAATATCACAGCCATCTTTTGCCAACCTTAAGGCACATGCAGCGCCAATTCCCTGACTGCTTCCGGTAATTAAAGCGATTTTGTTTTCAAAACGTTCCATAGTAAAATGTTATAATACATAAAGGGAATTGATGTGAATATGTTTGAGTAAAACTGAAGTTAAAATTAGACGGATTAACACATTAAATATAACTTCTTCTAAAAAACACCGTTATAGCTGTAATCATTTATTAGTATGTTTGGGCAACAAACACACAGTAAACTTAAATTAATCTTAAAACATGAACATTACCAAAAACCTTTTATTCACTACGCTCCTCGCTTTGTTTACCCTTACAATGTACTCTTGTAAAACAAAAAAACTGGTAGCAAAACCAGCTCCAGCACCTGTTGAAAAGCCAGCACCACCAGTAGAGGAAAAAAAACCAGCGCCTGCACCAGAGAAAGAAGAAGCTCCGGCTCCAGTTGAAAAACCCAACTTTAACTTAGACAATATCCAGTTTGAGTTTAATTCGTTTGTACTTAAAACATCATCATTCGCTATCCTGGATAAAGCAGTGGCGGAAATGAAAAAATCGCCTACCACCAAATTTGTACTTAACGGACATTCATCTGCTGAGGGTACACCCGATCACAATATGCAACTCTCTATCGACCGTGCAAATGCCGTAAAATCTTACTTTATAAACGCAGGTTTAAACGGCAGTAATTTTACTGTTGTTGGTCATGGCGAAAAAGAACCGATCAGCTCGAACGATAGTGAAGAAGGTAGAATGGTGAACAGAAGAACTGAAATAAAAGTTCAACATTAATTCTTAGAAATATAATAGAAAGCGCCATGGTTTAATTTCCATGGCGCTTTCTTATTTACAACGCGGTCGTCATCCTGAACTTGTTCAGCCCTTCGACTACGCTACCATTGACGTTATTTTACAAATTATTATTAATCAGTATTTTAATTGCTTTCGCATTTCCATCCAGCTGGGCCATAGCATTGTATCCCCGTTCTACTTAAATCCGGCCTAACAAATTTTTCGGGCTGAACTGTTCTGGCCGCACAACTGGCTTCAAAAGAAAAATTTTCAGCCGGCATTTTTTGTTTTTTCATGGGCCTTTATGCTTTCAGCGGCATTCAAGCTAGCTATGCTGGTCTTTTTGATGCCAAAAAGAAAGAGCCCTTTGGCGGCGGCGAGCCGAGGCAAGACCGTGCCGTATGGCAAAAAGAAATCATTTATACGTCACTCATATTGATTTTTATAAATAAATTATCCCTCAGGGTGACAATTTCAAAGGCATCTATTTCTGATACACCCTAATATAATCGACTTCCATCCTATTGGGAAATTTAGTATCATTTAACGAGCCACCATTCATACCGCCCATTGCCAGATCAAACAAGATGTAATGTTGTTGTTTAAAAGGATGAAAATCTGAGCCGTCATCATTTTTAAGATCGGTTAACAGCGTTTTGTTCAAAAGCATTCCATCTACAAATAAACTGATGGCTTCGCTATCCCAGTCCATGCGCCATATATGAAATTCAGATGCCCATTTTTTTCCGCCCAATTCGGCTACGGGTTTTGTGTTACTAAACCATTTCGCCTTTTTATCGGGCCCTAAACTTGCGATATTGGCCAATAATTTTCCCCGGTAGTATTCCATAATATCGATTTCACCGTTTGCAGGCCAGCGACCTTTTATGCCTAGTGTCCAAAATGCCGGCCAAAGCCCATCTGAAATGTCGATCTTTCCTCTCATTTCGAATCGACCATACTGCCAGCTTTGTAAACCTTTAGTAATGATACAAGCTGAAGTATATTCTATATTTTTTGTTTTTTTACGCCATTCGTTGCTTCCTTCTACATATAGCGGATTAGGTTTTACTTCTTTTCGCGCTTCGATAATCAACTTGCCATCTTTGCAGAAAGCATTTTCGGGCTGATACCATTGTAGCTCTTCGTTACGGACAAAACCTTTCTCATAATCCCAATTGGCTGGATCTGGAACGCCATTTTTGTTAAATTCATCACTCCAAATTAGCTTATAACTTTCCTTAACATAAGTATTTGAAAAATTGTGATCCTTGTTTATAGCGCAGGATTGGATTAAAATAATTATCCATACAATAAGGGTGAATGGGATTCTATTTGGCATAAGGATTTTTTGATCAACTAATTTAACATTATTCTTAAATAAAAAATTCTCTGGGTTTTGATAAAACCCAGAGAATAAGAAATTAACTTTAATACGTTAAAGTGATTTAAGCATTACTTCTTTTACAATCCAGAATTGATTTCCTGATGCCGTTAGCATCGTGGCAAGAAAGCCTATTGAAACTGTTGTTGATTGTGTTAATGTAAACTGGAACTTATTATTTGCAAAATTGGTATACCCCAATGAAGTTGATACATCGGCCACATCTGGCAGGGTATTACCAGCTGCTGCTACGATGTAAACCGGATCCTTTGCTTCATTTTTAGCCATGGTAATTTCGAAACTATAGCTGCCCGCCGGAAGCGTAAAAGTTTGGTATATTTTACCATTGGTAATTTGTGCAGTGCCATCCCAGCCCATTTCCATTGCCAAACAGCCACCTTGATCCGAGCACCAGCCACCTAAACCACCATGATTTTTAATATTTGCAGTAACTGTCCAATCGGCAATATTACGCCATCTACCACCACTTGCAGCAGCTAAGAATGGATTACCTTTATTTTTAAAATAGGTTGAGGTGATATCGGCTCCTACCCGTTGTGTTTGAAAAGCAGTTGAAAATGTATCGATTGAAACGGTATCAGGTAAAAACAACGTACGGTACCTAAGGGTCGTACCTGGCTTAATATCTGAGATAGAAGTTGTTGTCTCATCAATTTTAGCTCTGATCTTTTTAATTACATTACTCAGGTTCGTGTATTCTACTTCAGTAGCAAACACACCTGTTAAACGGTCCATTCCCTGCCAGGTAATTTTAGTTAGCCCACTTGCATCAGTAAAAGCGGATTCTATTGGCCGGTTAAACAAGGATGATTGATACCTCTGGCCATAAGACCTCCCCGTT
>NZ_JBFTQI010000681.1:0-5753 GCF_056398925.1 Pedobacter sp. 01T416_2 | reverse complement strand
CTGATACACCACCGATTGATAAATATAAAAACCTGGTTGAGGCAGGCTCTGTTAAAATTGATGGATCTAACTTTTTTTATCAGGTTAACAATACATTTGGTTATCRGGATTACTTTGGTATCATTTCGGTTGTAGATAGTGGCAGTTTATTAGGCACGCTTATTATCGAACTCCGCTCGAAGCCGTATAATTATAACAATCGCCTACCCGATCTCTTAGGGGATCAAAAAATGATCAAAGATGAAGATTTTAAGGGTTATTCCATTGCCTTGTACAGCAATAATAAATTGCTTAATCAATCTGGAAATTATACTTACCCTTTAGATGGAAGCATATTTAAAGGTAAAAAGGATGATTTTATAACCAGTAATGATGATAAACTTCGTTACAGCCATTTAATTTATAAGCCTACTGATAGCAAAATGGTTGTAATCAGTAAAGAGAAGGTAGATTATGTAGAACGTTTAGCTGCGCTATCGTTTTTCTTCCTGATATTTATCATCTTCTCTTTGTTGCTTTATGGTTTAATATGGCTAATCAAAAATCTCGATGATGATAAGGTGGGCTGGTTTAGTATCAATAGATCTTTAATGATCAATGCCAATAAAATTTTGTACAAAACCAGAATCCAGGTATCTATAGTGTTGGCAGTTGTGGCAACGCTGGTTATTGTAGGTTGGGGAACTTACTATTATATGAACAATGAGTACCGTGGGCAGCAGGATACCATATTAAAAGATAAGATAAGGAAGGTTCAACAGAATTTTGAAAAGCAGATTTTTAGTAATGGTATTATTGCAAACGACGAGAATGCGGCAGCAGATTTTAACAATTTTGCAGATATCAATAATGCGGATCTGAACCTATACGATCTAAGTGGTAACCTGATCATGACCACTTATCCAAAACTCTATAACTATAAAATTATTGGTAAAAAGATGGGTCCATCAGCCTTTGCTTCTTTAGGAGGCTTACATCGATCAGAATTTATTAATGCTGAAGAAAAGATAGGCAACTTAACCTACGCTGCAGCATATGCCCCCATCAGGAATGCACAAAATAAAACAATTGCCTATATCGGCCTGCCAAATTACTCTACCGAAGAAGAATATACAGATAAACTGGCACTTTTTGTAAGTAACCTGATTAATCTTTACGCCCTGGTATTTGTGGCTATTGGCGTATTGGCTGTATTTTTGGCCAATCAGATTACCAGTCCCTTAACTTTTATTCAGGAAAGTATTAGTAAAACGAAAATCGGGCAAAAGAACGAGCCCATCGTATGGCGTAGGCATGATGAGATCGGCTCTTTAATTAAGGAGTATAACCACATGATTGCGGCCTTAGAAGATAGTGCGATTAAGCTCGCCAGATCGGAACGGGAGAGTGCCTGGCGCGAAATGGCGAAACAGGTTGCCCACGAAATCAAGAATCCGTTAACGCCTTTAAAATTAGGTGTTCAGCTGTTAGAAAAATCGTGGAAAGAAAAAGATCCAAACTTCGAACTGAAGTTTAATAAATTTAGCAAATCGTTTATAGAACAGATTGATAGCCTTTCGAAAATTGCTTCTGAGTTTTCTAATTTTGCCAAAATGCCCGATACCAATCTGGAGCGCCTTTCTTTACTTCCGATTATTGACCAGGCGAGAGAAGTATTTAAAAGCACGGAAAATGTAACCATTGATGTGATTGATAAAAGTGAGAAGGACATCGAAATCATGGCCGATCACGATCAGCTTTTGAGAACATTTAACAACCTGCTTAAAAACGCAATAGAAGCTATTGATGAGGAAACTTTATGCTGCATCACCATCATTATATATGTAGATGCAAAAAATGCATATATCGAAATAAAAGATAATGGAAAAGGCATCCCACCAGCCCTGCACGATAAAATATTTGTACCAAACTTCACTACAAAAACGTCAGGTACAGGTTTAGGTTTAGCTTTTGTTAAGCAGGCTGTAGAAAATGCGGGAGGTTCAATTAAGTTTACCTCAATAAGCGGTTTAGGAACAACGTTCTATCTGAACTTTCCTTTAGCTTAAATTAAAACAGGTAGCGGTTGGTTAATCAGAGGTGAGATTTATCTCAGCTCCACTTGAGCCTTGCCCATGGTATTACCATCAGCATATAAAATAACGGTATATATGCCTTTTATAAATGGTTTAGGATTTGCCCAGTCGATAACATAGGTACTGTCATCGTTATTGTAGTTAATAAAAATAGAATGGCTGAACTGCATATCCTGCCCATCAGCCTCAAAATGGTTTTCCTCGTCTGCAAGCAGGTTCCCAGCGGGATCGAATACCCGGAGATAAATGTTATGATGTCCTTTTTCTGCTAATTGGTTAGGCACAACATTAAAGCGCACGCTTAACTTTTCGGCGGTAGATGATTTGGTTACTTCAACTTTTTTACCACTTGATTTCGTTCTGAAAGCGATAATTTCGGCAGATTGAAGCTTTAATACCGCAGCAGTTTTAACTTTCGCATTTAGATTAGCGTTTTCGCATCTGATCATTGTAGTTCTTAACAAATGTCTTCAGCTCGTTTATTTGTACATTGGCTTTGTCGAGTTCGCTTTGGGTAATCTGGTTTTTTTCTAAAGCCGCTTTAAGTTCTTCAATTTTTACCCGGGCAAGTTTCTGCTCTTCAACAAGTTTCTCGTTTAAATCCAGGTTCAATGCATTAACCTTATCCAGCTCAACCTCAATCTTTTCTACCTCGAGCCGCAGTTTATCCTTCTCTGTGCTAACTGTAACAAATCTTTCACTTTGCTGTCGATCTTTAAAAAACAAGTAAGCATTTGTGCCAATTAAAGCTGCAATAACGATGACCAGGAAGTAAATTTTGTTTCTATCACCCTTATTAATCTTTTGTGGTTCCATTTTTAATAACGCTGTATCTTCTGTAAATTAATATACTTTTGTTCTCCATAGGTAAATGGGTGTACACAATTAATTTTAGCAGGGCGCAAATTAAATTTTTTAAAAACTTATAAGAGTTTTTAAAAAAAATCGTTTACTTGCTAATGTTCATTTGTATTCAAATCAACACAAACACACAACCTGAATAAAAAAATAAGACAGAAATAATGCTTAAAAACTTCCTATACGCACTTTTATCTTTAACTGTAGTACCTTATATATTAAATGCACAACCTTTATCAAAAATTGCACCAAAAAGGGAGTTTAGGGGTGTTTGGGTGGCTACTGTTACCAATATAGACTGGCCATCGAAGCCAGGTTTAAGCATCGATCAACAAAAGCAGGAGCTGATCGGTATTTTAGAAAGACATAAAAGTCAAGGGATGAATGCAATTATTTTGCAGGTTAGACCAGCAGCCGATGCGTTTTACGCAAAATCCAGAGAGCCCTGGAGCCAATGGTTAATGGGTAAACAAGGTTTAGCACCTGCACCTGGTTACGACCCTTTGGCCTTTGCCATTAAAGAAGCCCATTTCAGGGGAATGGAACTTCATGCCTGGTTTAATCCTTATAGGGCAAGTATGAGCAGTACCGCTGTTTTAAGCGAARACCATGCTTATCGTAAACACCCTGATTGGTTTTTTACCTATGGTGGCAAAAAGCAGTTTGACCCGGGTATTCCAGATGTAAGGGAATATATTGTTCAGGTAATTTTAGATGTAGTAAAAGGATACGATATTGATGGAATTCACTTCGACGATTATTTTTACCCTTATAAAGTAGAGGGGCAAACGATTAACGATGGTAATACTTTTTACAAATACCCGAATAATTTTTCAGATATAAAAGACTGGAGGCGCAACAACGTCGATCTGCTCATCAAGCAGCTGGATGATAGTATTCACCACTATAAAAAATGGGTAAAATTTGGTATTAGTCCTTTTGGTATCTGGAAAAATAAAAATGAAGATCCCGAAGGTTCTGCTACCAGTGGCCTATCCAATTATGCAGAACTTTTTGCCGATAGCCGTAAATGGGTTAGAGAAGGCTGGGTAGATTACATCAACCCTCAAATTTATTTTACGTTTACCAGAAGAGTTGCTCCCTATGGTATTTTGGTCGACTGGTGGAGCAATAATACCTTTGGTAGGCATGTTTATATCGGACAGGGTGCTTATCTGGTAAATTCGAGGGCAGAAGCAGCATGGAAAAACTTAAGTGAAATACCAAATCAGATTAGATACATAAGAAATAACAACCGAATTCAAGGGAGCGTGTTTTTTAGTTCTAAATCATTAAGTACAGTTGCTAAAGCTGTGGGCGACTCCTTAAAGAATGATTTTTATAAGTACCCTGCTTTGCCACCGCAAATGCCATGGCTGGATGAAGTGCCGCCAAACGAGCCCCAGGCATTAACAGCTGATGCACTAAAAGATGGTGTGCATTTAAAATGGCAACTTCCCTTAAAGGCAAAAGATGGAGAAACGGCCTCAGGATTTGTAATTTACCGCTTTAGTGAAGGAGAAAAAATTTCGGTACTCGATCCTAAGAACATTGTTAAAATAAGCTTTGAAGATTATCTTTCATATATTGATACCAGTGTAGAAAGTGGAAAGCGGTATAGCTACCTTGTAACTGCGCTAGACCGACTAAAAAATGAAAGTGAACCGAGTGGTCCTGTTGGTATCGAAGTTCCTTTAGCGAAAGAATAATAAGCGCTATTTATCTTTCTTATTGGTTGATTCTCTTTCTACAACAGCAGGATCGAGCACGATATGCTCCATGWTGGCGTATGGGCTCTCCTGATTAATCATTTTCAGAAACATTTTAGCACATTCTTTGCCCATTTGTGACGCATGCTGATCAATTGTTGATAGGTTAGGTGTAATGTAAGCGGAGAAAGCTTCATTGGCGAAACCAATTACACCAACTTCAGGGGGTGTTTCATCAATCTCTTTAAGCTTTTTAATTACACCTAAGGCGGTAAAATCGTCACCCGCAATAATAGCATCAGGCTTGTTTCTGCTGCGCATTAACCTGCCAGCGCCAAACCGACCGTCTTTAATGGATAAACCGCCAAAAATAATATGTTCTTCCATTAGCGGAAGGTTATGGTCTGCTAAGGCTGCTTTGTATCCTTCTAAGCGATCGTTAAATATTTTAATCTGATGAACGGTGGTTACAAATGCAATTTTTTTATAACCCTGATCGATTAAATGTTTCGTAGCGATATAACCTGCCTTAAAATCATCAAGTGTAATGGTAGGGACTTTTAGCTCCAGATCTACCCGGTCGAATAAAATAAGTGGTTTATTTTGCTTAATAATTTCGGCAAAGTGCGAAACATCTTTTGTTTCTAAAGACATGGAGGCCATAATACCATCTACCTGTGCCTCTAGTAAGGTTCTTACGCCGTTTATTTCGTTCTCTACAGATTCGTTAGATTGGTAAATAATAACACGGTAGCCGCTGTCTTTGAGTCCGTCTTCTATACAATGGATGATAGATGCGAAGAAGTGTGCCTGTACACTTGGTACAATTACACCAATAATATGGGTTTTGCCAGATTTTAATGCAGAGGCGAGTTTATTCGGGCTATAGTTTAATTTTTTAGCCATTTCAACAACAGCCTTTCTGGTGGCGTCACTTATTGCCGGAAAGCCACTAAGTGCCCTTGAAACTGTTGATACAGTAATATCAAGCTCCTTGGCTATATCGTATATGGTGGTTTTCTTTTTCAATTGCAGAGGGGGACAATCAATTATAGCGTAAATTTACTAAACCTTAATAATAATGTTCTTTTTATACATAAAATATAATAAC
>NZ_JBFTQI010000680.1:0-3245 GCF_056398925.1 Pedobacter sp. 01T416_2 | reverse complement strand
CGAGATTTCAGAGCTGAACTCCCGCTCAAATCTCATATCTAGCATTTCGAACCTCATGCCATGTCTCGTATCTCACGTCTAATATCTCAAATCATAAAAAGTATGAAAAGCATCGGAGATAACATTAAGCAAAGTAGGTTGGCCTTAGGTTTAAGTCAAGCGGATGCTGCTAAAAAACTTAATATTTCTACTCCTGCCTTTTGTAAAATAGAGACAGGTCAAACCGATCTCAATATTTCCCGTTTACTCCAGATTTCCAGAACATTTAAGGTGCCGGTAATACAGCTGATATCTGGGCAGTCTGTAATATCAGATTCATCAGAAGAAGAACTCGTTGCACTTAAAAAAGAACTGATCGAAAAGGAAGAAGAAATTAATAAGCTCCGTAAAAAGGTTATCGATCTGTATGATAAGCTCGGAATATAAAAATCGGTTTATCTGTTCTTTTACCGACTAATTATCATAATAAAATAATAAATAAGAATAAAATTCATTTTTAATTAAATTATTATGAATTTTATTCTAAATATTTATATTTTTATAGAATGGTAATCGAAAGCAATTTTAGTTTAGATCATATCGATCTGGCTATACTCAGACTTATGCAGGATAACGCACGGATCTCGAATGTAGATTTAGCAAAGGCATTGGATCTGGTTCCTTCAGCTGTGTTGGAACGGGTAAAGAAGTTGGAAAAGAAAAATGTAATTACCCAATATAATGCCCGGATAAACCCTGTGGCACTCGATTTAAAATTACTCGCCTTTATTTCAATGAAATCATCTCAAAGTTTGGGCTGTAGTGATACCGCAAACGAACTGGCAAAAATACCCGATGTACAAGAAGTACACGTTATTGCAGGAGATGACTGCTTTCTGATTAAGGTGAGGACAGCAGATGCGGCCTCATTAATGGCTTTACTGCGAGATGAATTTAGTAAGATTCCGAATATTTTATCGGTTAAAACCACGATTGTGCTGGAGACTGTGAAAGAACAACAAAAATTAGTAATTCCTGAAAAATAAGCATATGGCAAATTTAAATAAAACAGCATCGCCGGTAATGGTTTACCTCGCATTTGCTATCGTATACGTCGTTTGGGGCTCTACCTACTTTTTTATCCAGAAAGCATTGGCTGGTTTCCCACCTTTTATTTTAGGCGCTTTCCGTTTTTCTATTGCGGGAGTGCTGATGCTAAGCTGGTGCAAGATTAAAGGAGAAGATATTTTTAACCTAAAAACCATCAAAATTGCTGCAGTAAGCGGCATTTTAATGTTGGGTTTGGGTAACGGAATCGTAATTTGGGTAGAGCAGTTTATTCCGAGCGGCTTAGTAGCCATTATGGTAGCTTCGGCAGCAATATGGTTCGTTATTTTAGATAAATCGCATTGGAAAGAAAACCTGAGCAATAAGTACATTGTATCGGGTTTAGTAATTGGCTTTTTAGGAGTGGTGCTCTTGTTTGGAGGCCAGATTGTACAAGCACTTGATAAACCTCAAAGCAACTTGCAGATTATAGGTATGGTATTACTCGTTTTCGGGCCAATAGCCTGGGCCGGAGGATCGCTTTATTCGAAATATCATCCCACTACCGGCAGTTCGGTTTCTGTTAATACCGGCTGGCAGATGTTGACGGCCAGTTTGGCTTTTTTACCTGGAGGTTTTTTGAAATCTGAGTTTAAATTACTCGATTGGGGGAACATACCGCTTGATGCCTGGTTATCTATTATTTACCTTATTCTGTTTGGTTCAATTGCAGCGTTTAGTGCTTATGTGTGGTTGTTAAAGGTGCGCCCGGCTACGCAAGTGAGCACCTATGCTTATGTAAACCCGGTAGTGGCTGTTTTACTGAGTTTAACTTTTACCAACGAAGTGGTTGGTCTTACCCAGATTATTGGTTTAGTGATTATTTTGGGAAGTGTACTTTTAATTAATCTGCCAAAATATAAAAGTGAAGGCTAAGTTCTTGGTAAAATTGTCATTTCGAGGAGGAACGACGAAGCAATCTTCAATTAGATAGATACTACCGAATTAAGATTGCTTCGTCGGCTGAAAAGCCTTCTCGCAATGACGATTTAATTTAAAAGATTTTCCTCATGGTAAGGTGCTTTTTCCCAAAAGTTGCACCGGTGGCTTTATGGATAGCAATCATCTGATCATTAAAATCACCTACCCAACTCAATTCAAGCTCTTTGTACTGGTTTTTAGGAAGTACGTATTCGCCTAAACGGATAAAAAGAACGGATTCCAGGCCATGTTTTTGGAACTTAGGTTTGGTACCCATTACAATTGCCCTCATGCGGGTAACGCCCACCCAGCGGCGGTAAGCAAACTTTAATTTTTCAATTAAACCAAGTTTTCCATCAAAACCTTTAATCATTTGGTTTGCATCTGGAATCAATACTACAAAAGAGGCTGGTTCGCCATTAAAGTAGGCAAACTGGATCAAATGTTCATCCATGATGGGTTCCATACTTTTAAAGCTTTCCTCGAGCGTTTCTTTTTTAATAGGCACAAAGTTTTCGAAATCCTGCCAGCCATCATTGTAGATTTCCATTAAATCATTAATGTATTTGCTCGAATTGGCCTTGCTGAAATATTCGAAAGTATAACCTGGTTTATTTCTTACCCAGTTGGCAATTTTTGTAAAACGTTCTGGGAAGGGGATAGTTAGGTTAATATGGTTGGTTAATTGTTCGTATTCGGTAATAAAGCCATATTTCTCGAAAAAGTTTTGATAGTATGGAAAGTTATAGTTCATGCCGAAAGAAGGAGGGGTAAAACCCTCAACTAACAGGCCCCAGAAGCTATCGTTTTCACCAAAATTAATCGGGCCGTCCATGGCTTTCATTCCATTTTCGGCCAACCAGGTTTTGGCTGTATCGAATAAAAGAAAGGCAGCTTTTTCATCATCAATACATTCAAAAAATCCCATACCACCAGTTGGTTGGTCGTAGTGGTAAGCTTTTTTTTCATTAATAAAAGCTGCTACACGGCCGATCAATTTTCCTGCATCATTTTTTAAAACCCAGCGTGTACATTTTCCATGTGCAAAAAAGGTGTTTTTTTCTGGGTTAAAAACATTCTCAACCTCACTATCCAGTGGACAGATCCAGTTTTTGTCGTTTTTATATAGGATTTTGGGTGTGTTTAGAAAGTCTTTTTTTAGTGATGAATTGCTTACTGGTATAACTTGCATGGGCAGATTTTAAAATTAAAAAGCATCCTACCAAGCGGTCGGATGC
>NZ_JBFTQI010000679.1:0-3245 GCF_056398925.1 Pedobacter sp. 01T416_2 | reverse complement strand
ATCCAATATGCCCCAGTGATAAGCCAAATCGGCTGTTGAAAGGAATTTTAAAGATAAGCCCAGTTCTAAAAAGCCAAGAAAAACTTTAATGGAGTTTAACCAGCCGCCAGATTTTGGCAGTCCCGTCATTAAACTAGGGAAAATGGCAAACATGGTAAAAATTACCGCTAGCGATAATGAGAAACCAAACATTACCACAACAGGTGTTAGCAAATCGGTATTAATGGCAACTAATGAGGTTCCGATCAGTGGACCCGTGCAAGAGAAGGAAACAACAGCTAAGGTTGCTGCCATGAAAAAGATCCCGCTTAAACCTTTAGCATCCGATTTTGCGTCAAGTTTATTTACAAAGGAACTTGGCAGGGTAATTTCGAATGCACCTAAAAACGATATGCCGAAAACAATGAGTATAAGAAAGATGAAAATATTAAAAAATCCATCGGTAGATATTTCATTTAATGCACTGGCGCCCCAGATCAAGGTAATAATTACGCCTAAACCAACATAAATTACAATGATCGATAAGCCGTAAATTATGGCACTTCTGATTCCTTTTGCTCTGCTTTCGGCTCTTTTGGTAAAAAAACCAACAGTAAGTGGAACCATGGGAAAAATACATGGAAGAAAAAAAGCGGCAATACCGGCCAAAAGGCCTAAACCAAAGGTTACCCAAAGCGATTGTTTCGGGGCATCCTTACCAGCTACCGCAGCTTTTTCTACTTTGGCTGTATCCTTTTTTAGGGTATCTTTTTCCGTTTTTACCTTGCTATTGGCTGCACTATCCTGTGCAGAACCTACTTCAGTAAAAACAATATCATCGGGAGGAGCAGTTGCTGTGGTATCCTGGGTTACCAGGGCATAACTCTTAAGGGCTGGCAATGCAATAAACATTGTAGCCATTAATAACAATAATAAAACCTTTTTCATTTGTGTGTTTTGTGTGTGTATTTTTTGAAACCGTGAAATTAAGAATAATTTTAGAAACGATTTTTTTTAAACCACTACTCCACGTAGATTTTACTTTAAAAAGAAACAGTCCCGAAAATTCGGAACTGCTTGTAAATATTTTGATGTCAACTATTTAACCGGAACGCTGAACTCAACTTCTTCTGGCGGAAGACATTGTTTATCGTTACAAACCATAAACTCCACTTTTCCTTTAACAGCAGTTGTACCCTTATTTAATTTCACCTTTTGCTGGAAAATCACTGCTTTTTCGAAATAACTTACATTCATTTTAAATGTACTTTCGTATTTAACAATTGCTTTGGGCTCGATTGTTTTACCAACCAGGCTAAAATCTTTAGAAGGGGCAAAAGTAAATGTAGTTTTTACCGGACCACCGTCTTTCACATTTTGCGAATAGATATGCCACCTGTCTTCGATTGTAGCCTTTAAATATATAACGGCTTCATCTTTACTTATTTTCTTTGCAGAATAAGCCCAGGTAACCGGTTTTTCGATTTGGGCAAATGCACCTGCGATGGTAAAAAGTACCATCGAAAGCACTAGGGTGGTTTTTTTCATTGTGTGTTTATTTTGTGTGTGTAAATTCTATTTCTTTAAAATTAAAGACTTTTAAGCCATTCTTTGTATCAACCGTTAGCCTACCATCATCTTCAACTCCTGTTATAGTACCTTCAAAAAACGCTCCATTTTGCATATATAACGCTGGAATATTAAAGTTATAAAGCCTTGAAAGGTAATCATTTTGTAAAATACTATATTTCCCAGTCCTCAAAATTAAGTAGTATTTTTCCATAAATATGAATAATTTATCCATAATATCCATTAAAGACACATCTCTTTGTAAAATTTGAATGACGGAAGTAGCACGTTGGCTAATACTATCCGAAAATTCGGATTGATTAATATTTAAACCAATGCCAATTACTGATGATTTAATAGAATTGCCTGTCAGTGTATTTTCGATTAATATTCCGCCTAATTTCTTATTTTGGTAATACATATCATTAGGCCATTTTACTTTTATCCCTCCCGGTACAAAGCAAGATAAAGCATCACTAACGGCTAAACTAACGGCCATATTTAAATAAAACTGTTTATTAAGAGGCAAAAAAGAAGGTTTCAAATAAATGCTTGTGCTTATATTTTTTCCTGCCTGTGTTTCCCAAACGCTTTCCTGCTGTCCTCTTCCGGCAAACTGATTATCTGCCATAATTACAGTCCCTTCGGCTAATGGCTCGGATTTTGACACCAAATCTTTTAAAAAGTTATTAGTAGAATCAACTTCTTTTAATTTGATTAAATTTTGACCAACAAATAGTGTCGAAAAAGTGTTATTTTGCAAGTGTTGAATTTATAATATTGTAATTCCAAAATTAAAGCATTTTAATGGTAAAAAAGAAAATAGTAGCCCTTTCTACATACCTTTCTGAGTTAGCTGTTCACGGCATACAGGAAAAAAAAGGAGAAGATATAGTGCGGTTAGATCTTAGAAATATTCATACCTCAGTGGCTGATTACTTTATTATTGCGAGCGCCAACTCTGGTACTCAGGTAAAAGCTATTGCTGATAGTGTAGAAAAAGAAATATACAAAGCCACTCAGGCCGATCCAAGACATAAAGAAGGTTTTGAATCAGCAGATTGGATTATTCTTGATTATTTCGATGTGGTTGTGCACATTTTTAAAACCGAAAAGCGCCACTTTTATGGCATAGAAGAACTTTGGGGGGATGCAGAAAGCACAAATTATCAAAGCGCATAACCTATAGAACCATTTTGACAAAGACAAATGAACGACAATCAAAATACCAACGAAAAACAAGGAAAAAGAATTCCAAATATTCCTAAAAAACCACAAAAAGGATCAAAATTTAATATTTTCTGGGTTTATGCAGCCATTATCATTGCGATTATAGCCGCACAGTTTTTATTTACTACCGATGGCGGTAAAGAGGTTACCTATCAAAAGTTTGAACAACAGATGTTACTTAAAGGTGATGTTCAGAAAGTTGTTGCCTATAAATCAGACGATTTAGTCCGTGTAGAGGTTTACATCAAAAAAGATAGCCTAAAAAAACCATTATACGATGCATATAAAAGTAATAACACTTTTAGTGTAAATAACACAGCTAGCCCTGTTGTATATTTCAATGCAGGTACGATGGATGGCCTTGACAAACAACTTGCCGATTCGCAAAAAGATCTTCCTGCTAACCAACCAAGGGTATTGGCGGAAAAAACCAGTCGCAGCAATCCGTTAGCAAGCTGGTTCTTAAG
>NZ_JBFTQI010000678.1:0-3249 GCF_056398925.1 Pedobacter sp. 01T416_2 | reverse complement strand
ATATAGGTGAGTAATATAATCACCCCAATGGCCAATAGTTGAGCGGGCGAGATGGTAAAGAAACCTAAATCGATGGCTACTAAATCTTCACTTAGTGCAGGCACGAGATATGCGGTAAACTTGGCAAATGCCACGCCTACTGCGGCAATAGTTGCCGTTTGGATTACCGTAAAAAAACTCCAGCCATATAAAAAACTGATCAGCGGATTATATGCTTCCTTCAAATAAATATATTGTCCGCCCGCCTTTGGGAACATGGCACTTAATTCGCCATAACTCAAAGCAGCGGTAAGTGTCATAAAGCCTGTAATTAACCAAACCACTAACAACCAACCAGAACTGCCTACATTCCGGGTAATATCGGCACTTACAATAAAAATACCTGAGCCGATCATACTTCCGGCTACAAGCATTGTTGCATCCATCAATTTAAGTGAGGGTTTAAATTGTGTGGTTTCTTTTTCAATCATGTTTTTTGTTGCTTGGTGGTTCAAATGGTTTGGTGAGTTTATTTATTTAAGCTGGCCGTAAAAATGCCATGAGGTAGTGAAATCGCGGGTTAGGGGCTGATTGGTTAAAGTAGCCCTGATCATTTCTACAGGAATTAAGTTCTCTTTAATCACCRCATCGTGAAAAGCTTTAAAGCTCATCTTACCACTATCAACCAGTTCTTTTTTCAGGGCAAAAAGCTGAAGACCGCCGGTAAGGTAAGCCACCTGGTATAAAGGACTATAATCGCCTTTGAAAGATCTTCGTACTTCGCCTTCTGCATTGGCGCGTTCGTGCCCTACACGATCGACCAGAAAATCGACACACTGTTGAGGAGTCCATTTACCCAGGTGAAAGTTTAGCGAAAAAAGAATCCTGGCACAACGGTGCATGCGCCAGAAAAGCATGCCCATTTTTTCTTCGGGAGTTTTGGCAAAACCTTTATCGTAGAGTAAAAGCTCCCAGTATAATGGCCAGCCTTCTACACTAAAAGGGGTTTTAAAAGGATCGCGATAGCTTTTATAACGGTTATTGATAAAATACTGATAATGATGACCAGGCAAGAGTTCGTGCTGTACCGTTCCCCTTGAAAAATAAGGATTGTTACCACGCATACTCATTAACTTATCATCTTCTTCCATCGAATTTGTTGGATAAGAAATACTGATTTCGCGCCCACCAGTAAAAAATGGATTTACCAATTGGCGTTCTGCCGACATCATGACCATACCCCAGGTTTCTTCAGCAAGCGCCGGAATATTGATCAGATCGTTGGCTTTTATAAAGCTTAAGGCATCATCCTGTAGTTTTACAATCAACTCTGGCTGTTTACCTAAGGGTACGTAGCTATTCTTGATTTTTTCCTGAGCTTTTTTCCAGTCTTTACCGAAGCCCATTGCTGCTGATGCTTTTAAAAGTTCTTCGTCGCAAAACTTAAATTCTTTTTCGGCAAGCTGAATCAGTTCTTCTGGTGTATAAGGAATAAGCTCTGCATTTAATTGCCTGATCAGTTCTTCCCTTCCGATGGGATTTCCCTTAATTTCTGGTTTGTTTGATTTTGCCCCAGCTACAGGATCTCCTTTATCGTTAAAAAACTTAGCGTAATTGGTCAAAGCAAGATCTAACCTTTCGTAAGGTTTAGGTGCCCACCAGGTAAAACCAGGTTCATAATCCATATAAAACTGATAAAAACCTTTTAAACGGTGTTTTAAACTCAAGGTTATGGCCGTTGCCATTTTAAGCTGATCGGGTTTGAGGCTTGCTTGCTTTGTGAAATTTTGGCTCAGGGTATCAATCTGCTTCGCGATTTCGGTCATCTGGACAGCCAGTAAAGATCCTTCTTTATAAGTGCCCCTTCTTCTTAGTTTTTCGAGTGCATAAATCGCATCGGCGAAGGTGAAATATTTAGACAGGGCATTATATTCTGTTTCCTCTTTGCCCAAGAGCCAAACAGAAGATTCTATCTGTTTTTTAAGGAGGATATAATCTACTTTGCCATAAATACTAAAGCCTTCAAATTTGGCTGATTTTAACTTACTTAAATAATCTTTATTGATGTCTTGCAGGCGTTTTCTTTGTTCCGGGCTTTTAAAAGTAGTCATCGGAAAAGAATAAGTACCTCCTGCAGAATAAGGATAGTAGAAATCGTTAATGGCATCCATATCCCTTTGGTAGCCTACTATCAGCGTACCCATTTCGCTGGTTTGTTCGTACAAACTTTCGTTTGAAGTTTGGGCTAATACAAAAGTACCTGATAACAGGCTTACCATTAACAAAAGGGCAAAAAACTTCAATTTGTTTTGCATTTAGAGTTGGTTAAATTTAACGAATAGCATTTGCCTCCATTTGAAAAAATGGCTAGCTTTTTTTAAAAAAATAAAAGTGTTTTTTGTTTAAGCGCCTACGTAGCTCACCCTGCTCACATTATTATAAGTATCGATGTATGCTCTTGGCGACTGGCCAATAATACTTTTAAATACCCGGTTAAAATTGGTAATACTATTGAAACCAGCTTTATAGGCTACACCTGAAATGCAATCGGCTTTCTCACCCGAAATAAGGCTTTTACAGGCATCGTTAATTCTAACTTCGTTTAAAAAGGACACGAAAGTATGTCCGGTATGTTTCTTAAAATACCTGCAGAAGGCCTGAGGAGTCATAAACGCGGCATTGGCTACATCTTCTAAAGAAATTTGATTGTTGTAGTTTTCGGTAATGAAGTTAATGATCTTGCTCAATCGCATCCCTTCATTTTCGGTTACGTTAGAAGAATACATATCCGAACATAACGATTCTACATTCTCATTTAAATCCTGAAGACTGTTAACCAATTTCAAGAAGTTAAACAGCACATCAACTCCTGATGCCTGGTGAACATTGAACATTTTGGTTACCATGTTTTTAGTAAAAGCAGCAGGAATTTTGAAACCATGTTTGTGTTTAGCTAAAAAACCACTTGCCATCTTCATTTCGGGAAGATTGAACAAAGCAGCTAAAATACCGTTAGGATTAAAGTAAATAGAACATGCTTTGATTGTTTTATTGTTATCAGCAGAGAAATATTCAGGGTTGCTTTTAAAAAGATGTGGAAGTTTTGCCCCAATTACAAAAATATCACCCGATCGGAAAGCATGCATGTCATTCCCCGCAATTAACGTCCCCTCTCCCTTTTCTATGTAAGTAATCTGCCACTCATCATGTCGGTGCAGATACTGGTAAAAATATGGAAGTTCAATATGTTCCGATATCACACTCTTGTCA
>NZ_JBFTQI010000677.1:0-3255 GCF_056398925.1 Pedobacter sp. 01T416_2 | reverse complement strand
CGCTTGGATTTAATCGTACAGAAAAGATATTAAGTCTTAGAAGAACTTTGCTTAGAAAATGAAAATTTTCATCTCCTTTCTTCAATCACCGATTCAGCATCCCGTTGCGCCCTATAGTTTTTGGGAATATTACATCAAAAATGGAATCGAAGAATTCGGTGCAACCTGGGTTGAATGTAAAGACATTGATTGGGCAAAAGGTTTGGTTCAGCAGAGCGATGAAGAATTTTCAGCGTGGAAAACCTCGTCTTGGGAAAAAACAGTCGCTTGCTTGAAAGAAAATCCAGTTGATCTTTTCTTAAGCTATCTTTATCCGGAACAGGTTGATACAGCTGCCATTGCCGAAATACAAAAAATGGGCATTCCATGTGTCAATTTCTTTTGCGACCATGTGAGGATGTTCAAGAAAGTACCAGAGGAATTTGCTATTTTCGACCTGAACTGGGTTCCAGAACACAAAGCCGTCAAATTTTACCAAAAAGCGAAATTACCTTTCCTGAACCTCCCCATGCCGATGTGGGTGGAACAAAAATACCGTAATATCGCCGCTGAAGAAACAGATCAGATTGTATTTATCGGTTCAAAAGATATTCAAAGACATCTATTTTTTGAACAGCTACTGCAACAGGCGCCAAGCAGCAAAATCGATATCTATGGAAGTGGTTGGATAGATAAAGCCCCAGAAAGTGCCAGTCCGGTTTTTTCTACCTTAGGAAAACTGAAGAACCAGATCAACTTTATATCGAAATATGGCATCCGTTCATTTTATCATAAACTCAAACATAAATCTTATGATCCAACGATTAGTGAACTTTTATCAGTGCTACTGAAAGGCAAACCTCGTTTTGATGATTATGTAAAAATCACTCGAGAAAGCGCCATCACCTTAGGGATCAATCGCTACCCGTGTTTCAACTTTCCAATGCATCAACCCGATACCTATTCAAGATTAAGAGATATTGAAGCACCTATGCTAGGGGCATGTTACCTCACTGAATATACAGAAGGATTGGAAGATTTATACGATTTAGATCGAGAAATACTAACTTACCAGCAAGTTGACGATTTTCTAGACAAGTGCAAAATGTTGGCTCAAGATAAACAACGCAGAACTAATCTACGTACTGCTGGACAGCAAAAAGCATTAAATCAGCTAAATATTTCTAGCACCCTTCAACAAATTATTAATGTTCTAAATGGGCAAAATAGAAAATAGAATTATCATTTATTTCCATTTAGAGAAAAGCAAAGACCGTTTTATTCCCGGCGATCGTTACCTTATTCCTTTGCTACGCAATCTTATCAAGAAGAAAAAGACCAGTGGAATTGAAAAAGTTTTTAAAAATCTCTGTAAATCCTTTGATAAGCTGAATATTAAATATGAGATAAACATCCCATTTGAGCGCTTAACAACTAAAGATCAAATCATTGTATTAGGTGGGCCCAAGGTATTGGAGCATTACCATCAATCAAATAAAATTGTTGCAGGTATTGCATTAATGACACATCCAGCTGAATGGCCAGATTTATTTGAGCAATATCCTGTAGCTACTTATCTTCAGCATTCTCCATGGACAGTATCACTTTACAATCGATGGTATGGTACAGGAAAATGTAAAACCTGGCCGAGTGGAATAGATACAGCATTTTGGAAGCCTAGTTCAGGTGCAGCTAAAAGAATGCTGATTTATGTGAAATTCCTTTGGAATAAGGCTGAAAACGAAGAAACATTACTCAAGCCTATATTAAATCAACTTGACCAAAAAKGTATTGACTATCACCTCATTCGTTATGGATATTATGATATCAAGACCTATCAAAAGCAACTATCCAACAGCTATGGCATGATTTTCCTTTGTGAGCATGAAAGTCAAGGTATAGCCTATCAGGAGGCAATGGCCATGAATGTTCCCATTTTGGCATGGGATCAGGGATTTTGGTTAGATCCTCATCGATTAGCGTGGGGCGAAACGGAAGCTGTACCTGCAAGTTCAGTCCCCTATTTTTGCGAAGATTGTGGAGAAAAATTCAAAGATTTCAATGAATTTAAAGAAAAACTACCTTTATTTATGAAGGGCGTGTCAAATGACAAATATGCCCCAAGGAATTACATTTTAAAGCATTTGAGCTTGGAAAGAAGTGCCGAACGGATCTTGGAAATTTTAAACGAGGTTTATTCATGAGAATTTTATTGATCATGGACCCTGGAATTCCCGTCCCACCGCCACTATATGGCGGGCATGAAAGACTGGTTTTTATGTTTGCCGAAGAATACCATAAACTTGGGCATGAAGTAAGCTTATTGGCTGGGCCAAATTCACACATCAGTGGAAAGGCTTACAGCTTTGGCAAAAATGATTTGAAACGGTCTAAATTTCAGCATTTTAAAGAGGTATTATCTGCTTGGAAGTTTCTTTTTGCTAAAAGAAATGAGTTTGATCTCATTCACAATTTTGGTCGCTTAATTTACCTTTTACCCATTCTAAATGCTAAAGCCCATAAAATCATGACTTATGGTAGGCCTGTTGCACAAAAAGGGATTAAATTGGCGACATCGTTGCCAAATAAAAATTTAGTATTTACTGCCTGCAGTAATTATTGCGTGAGTACAGGTAATGTAGCGGGAACCTGGAAAACTGTTTACAATGCCATTGATTTTTCCAATTATCAATTGCAAGAAAAGGCAGTTCATGATGCCCCATTAATGTTTTTAGGGAGATTAGATAAGATAAAAGGCCTTCATACAGCCATAGCTATTGCAAAAAAAACAGACCATAAACTATGGATTGGAGGAAATATCCCAACTACTCTAGATAATTATACCTACTTCAAGAATGAAATTGAACTTTTGTTTGATGGAGAGCAAATTATTTACCTAGGTGCCTTAAATGATGAGCAAAAAAATGAATATTTAGGAAAAGCAAAAGCCTTACTTTTCCCCATAGAATGGGATGAACCTTTCGGGATGGTGATGGTGGAAGCCATGGCATGTGGCACTCCTGTGATTGGTTTTAAAAGAGGCTCTGTTCCTGAAGTAATTGACGAAGGAATATCTGGTTTCATTGTAGAAAATGAAGAAGAGATGCTTAAGTCTTTGTTAAAAGTTAACGCCATAAACCGAAAACTTTGTAGAGAGACCGCTAAGCATAAATATGATACCACAGTTATCGCTAAAGAGTATTTAACGGAAAACTTTGTAGAGAGACCGCTAAGCATAAATATGATACCACAGTTATCGCTAAAGAGTATTTAACG
>NZ_JBFTQI010000676.1:0-3255 GCF_056398925.1 Pedobacter sp. 01T416_2 | reverse complement strand
CCACCCAGTAAAGCAAACCCCGCAATTAATCTGATAATATTTGGCATAAATTTTATTCTAATTATTTTTTTTTTGCAAATATCGTGTTTAAATGGCAGAAATTAGATTTTAAAACAATAATTTCATTAAAAATTTAAAAGCTCACAAAAACCGTCTCTTAAATATGAAAATCCTATTATCCATCACCCTAATCGTACTTGCAATGAATGTTTCTGCACAGGAAGTTAATAAAAAAATCCACGATCAAGTCCACAATAAAGATATTCTGATTAACGCCTGTACGCGTGAAGGAATTACCGCTTTTCCTGAGTTTAAAGAAATGTACGATCCACTTTATGCGGCATATGTACCGGACGCAGCAACCATGATCGAACTGAAAAAACTGGTTAAAAACGAAAAAATAAAAATTGTTTTGGGCACCTGGTGCGGCGACAGCAAAGCAAACGTGCCAAACTTCTTTAAAATTTTAGATGCATTGCACTTTAAAGGGAAAAACGTAGAAATTATTGCAGTAGATGGAAATAAAAAGGCTGAAAACGGCATCCTAGATGGCCTGGATATTGTAAGGGTACCAACTTTTATTGTTCTTGATAAAAAAGGAAAAGAACTGGGAAGGATTATAGAGGGACCAAAAACAACACTCGAGGGCGATTTACTGGCGATATATAAGAAGAAATCTTAAACTTTTTGAGAAGATTTTGGTTCATGGTTTAATGGCCCATGGTTGATGGCCAAGGAGTTCAGAACCTGATAGCTTAATACTTACGGACTCATAGTTTAATAATTTATGGCCCATGGTCTAAACTGAACACCCAAACCATTGACCATAAACTATCAAACCATCAACCATATTACATACACATCTTACATAAAAAACATGTCTGCAGCATTAGAACCAGGTTGGTTAGCCGTTTTAGAGGAAGAATTTGAAAAAGACTACATGAAAAGCCTTAAGTCTTTTTTACAGGAGGAGAAAAACAAAGGAGTCACGGTTTACCCAAAAGGTACTGATATTTTCAACTCATTAAATACCACACCATTTAACCAGGTGAAGGTTGTGATTTTAGGTCAAGATCCCTATCATGGTGTTGGCCAGGCGCATGGTCTGTCCTTTTCAGTACAACGCGGTGTAGCGGTTCCGCCCTCGTTAAAAAATATTTATAAAGAGCTGGAAACTGATATTGAAGGTTTTAAAGCACCAAACCATGGACATTTAACACATTGGGCAGAGCAAGGCGTATTGTTGTTAAACGCAACTTTAACTGTTCGTGCTTCGGAAGCAGGCTCGCATCAAAATCGTGGTTGGGAAATTTTCACTGATGAAATTATTAAGGCTTTATCGCAGAAACGCGAACATATCGTATTTCTTTTGTGGGGTAAATATGCGCAACAAAAAGCGGCTTTAATTGACCAGAAAAAGCATTATGTACTTACGGCTGCCCATCCATCACCATTTTCGGCCTACAATGGCTTCTTTGGATCGAAGCACTTCTCTAAGGCAAATCAGCTTTTAGTACAGAACAACTTAAGCCCTATCGACTGGAACTTACCAGCCTAATGAATACTTACTTTATAAGCGGTTTAGGTGCCGATAAAAGGATTTTTTCTAAGCTGAAGCTTAATGAAAATATCAATATGATTCATATCAATTGGATTAGTCCGAATGAAAATGAATCATTAGCTTCTTACGCCGAACGATTAAGTAAGGTGATTGACTTAAGCCAACCATTTGCTTTGGTTGGCGTTTCTTTTGGAGGGATGATTGCAGTAGAAATGGCCAAATTATTAAAACCTGCAGCAACGATTATCATTTCGAGCACCATGTTAAGCACCTATCTGCCAGCATTATATCGTTTCGCAGGCAAGCTAGGTCTACTGAAATTTATCCCAGCTAAGTTTTTAAAATCTTCGAACAAGCTCACTCAAAATTATTATTTCGGTACGCGTTCCAATAGTGAGAAAACTTTGTTGAGCAAAATTATAAACGATACAGATCCTTATTTTTTGAAATGGGCAATCGGGAGTATTTTAAGCTGGGAAAATAAAATCAAACCTAAAAACATCTACCACATTCATGGTACCAATGATAAAATTTTGTATTCAAAAACCACACAACCCGATTTTGTGATTGAAAATGGAACGCACTTTATGGTTTATCAAAATGCTGATGAAATTTCTGGAATTATTGATAAAATAATATCCGATAATCGCACGTCATGCTGAATTCATTTCAGCATCTTTATTAATATGAAAGACCCTGAAATAAATTCAGGGTGACGACCGTACTATTTCCCACAAAAGATTGCCACATTCCGATGACGATCTAGCCTAAAAGCCCCTTTAGGGGTAATGGGGTTAATATTCTAAAGGCACTATCGGTTCCTTCTTCGTGGTCGACATGATCATCATCGTTTGGAAAGTTTTAACCACAGAAATCTTACTGATTTTATCCATGATTAAACGTTCGTAAGCTTTAATGTCTTTCACATAAACCTTTAACAAAAAATCGGCCTGACCAGTAACGTGGTGACACTCTGTGATTTCCTTGATTTGATTTACTTCATCCAAAAAGATCTGAATGGTGTTATTTTTATGAAAATCGAGTTGAATCTGAATAAAGGTCTTTATACCTAAACCCAGCTTTTCTTCGTCTACCAATGCATGATAACTTTTAATATATCCTGCCATTTCAAGCTTGCGTACACGTTCTAAAGTTGGTGCAGGTGATAAACCAATTTCTTGGGATAAAAGCAAGTTGGTAATTCTTCCGTTCTCTTGAAGAATTCTTAAAATTTTAAAGTCAATTTTATCTAATTCAGATGCCATATGGTGTTAAAGGTATTTGAGAATACAAACATAACCAAATTATATTCTAAATTTTAACATAATTTATCATATATATTTTAAATAAAATTTTTAGATTTACCTAAAAATAAAATTAGATAAACATAAATGCAAAGTTACACGGAAGAGAACTATCTAAAGACTATTTACCATCTGGCAGAGAAAACAACAAACGTTCAAACCAATGCCATTGCAGAGCAAATGCAAACCAAACCGGCATCTGTAACCGACATGATTAAGAAATTAGCTGATAAAGGTTTAGTTGATTATATTAAATACCAAGGCGTTACTTTAACCGAAATAGGAAAAAATACAGCGATAGATATTGTACGAAAACATCGCTTATGGGAAGTTTTTTTGGTTGATAAATTAAACTTTAAGTGGGATGAGGTACATGATGTGGCTGAAGAG
>NZ_JBFTQI010000675.1:0-3259 GCF_056398925.1 Pedobacter sp. 01T416_2 | reverse complement strand
GTATACCTCATTGTAAACAATAATACCATTTCTGCCGCTGAAGCATTAGCATATAATTTACAGCAAAATAAAATTGCAAAGGTAATTGGAGACAAAACCTATGGAGCAGCAAATCCTGTAAAAGTATTTTTTATTGGCAAAAAATATCAGTTGTTCATCCCGATATCAGTTGAAAAAAATGCAGTCACAGAAACGAATTGGGAGCATACAGGTATTAATGTTGATGAAAAAGTAAATTCTGAAAAAGCATTGATAAAAGCGCAAATTATAGCACTTGAAAATCTGTTTAAATCAAACACAAAAACAGAATTAACGGAAAATGAAATTAAAGAAAAGATTTTGAAATTAGAAAAACAATTGTAGGCATTTTTTTTTATTGCTAACCAGGGTTTGGCAAAATGGGGACAGAATTACTAATCTGAAGCCCATGACCGCAAAATTCAAACAATCTTCTAATTTCCTGAAATTCTGGTAGGCACAGTAAAACATCGCCAAAAAAATCCTCGTTAAAGTGAATAACAAATATTTCAACAGCATCACTGCCGCCGCTCTTTAAGTGCTTTTTTGAAAATTGCCAAAAATGAGGTAAATCGCTTCCCAACAAAACTATATCGCCATCCTTAAAGGGCTTTACGCTATCACCAACAAACTGAGTACCATTGCCGCGCTTGAAATAAACCAACTCCAATTCACGACGGTAATGCCAATGGTTATTAATATCCGGCAGGGTATCTAATCTAGCACTAAAAGAATGGAATAGCCCATTTGACAAATTTAAAACCTTCGGCTTCACTAATTGTAATCGTTTAAATTTATAGCTGTAACAATTGGTCGTAACTGAGCGATCCAAATTGAGTTAAGCTTAAACCTTTAAAGCACATCAAATTGTTTATCGATGGGATGACGATCCGATGTCCATTAAAAAACGCCATCCCCGAAGGAATGACGCTAATCTTACTAACCAATAGTATTTTGTTTTGCCTGAATGCACAAAATTTAAACATAATAGTTAATAACCAGGGTTTTGGGTTAAATTTTTATTCAGATCCCTTTCTGACTGCGGAATTGGCCAGAGTTCGTTTTTGCCCACTATAAAACTGCGTTTTTTGAAAATATAGTATCCATTTGCGTTTACGGGATAATCTTTATAATTGGCAGGATCGTTGGTGAGTTTCATACCAGTAAACTGCTGATTGTTCTCTGAACCGATTATGCCCCATCTCAAACAGTCAAAATACCTGATCCCTTCAAATGCAAATTCTACACGGCGTTCTCTGCGGAGGATTGTTCTGAGTGCTGTTGGATCTAAGGTAGTTATTGCTGGCATTGCCACGGCTGCCCTTCCCCTTACTTTATTTATTGTTGCATCCAATAACGCCTGATCTACACCACTGCCAGACTCTAGCTTTGCCTCTAAATAGCCAAGCAATACTTCTGCATATCTGATCAAAGGAAAGTTGTTTCCCGTATTATTGGTAGTTGCCACAGCAGGATCATCTTCAAGAAATTTATAGATCGCATAACCGCTCCAAACACCAGGATACTGGTTCAGGCGATCCGGAAGCGTCGTACCTGGTTTAGCAGAGTAAACTTTTCCACGAAAACTCGTACGGTCAGAGATCATAATATTGAAATCCATCCTCGGATCACGGTTGTTATATGGATTGTTTTTATCAAACAAAGGAGATTCTGCTATCGTTTTCCCGTCCTTACACTCATATGCTTCCACAAGTTCGTTAAAGGGTGAATACTGATGCCATCCTCCCCAGGTTTCGGGCGTAAGGTATTGCAACAATGCATGATTGTAAGTATCCCTAATGTACTGCATTGACATGATGATCTCACGACTGGTTTCCCCTGCATTTAAGAAAAGTTCTCGGTATCTGGGATCGATAGTATAATAATTATAATCGACGATGGTTTTATAAGTAGTGGCTGCATCTGCCCACTTTTTCTGAGCGAGCTGTAAACGGCCCAGAATGGCCAGTGCCGATGCAGATGTCATGTGCCCCAATCGATCTGCACTTACAGATACAGGAAGTGCAGCGGCCGCAGCCTTAAGTTCACTTTCGCAAAATGCCCAAACCTCTGCTTTAGGTGTGCGGAATACAGCATTAGCTTCGTCTACCGTCAACAGTTTTTGTACAAGGGGAACATCGCCAAAATATAAAGCCAGATTGAAATAATTGTATGCCCTGATTGTTTTCACCTCTCCGATCATCACTGCTTTTTGCGCAGCATCCATGCTCACCAGGCCAATATTGGCCAAAAAATTGTTGCACCTTCCAATCTGAGCATAGGCCTGAGCATAATATGACCCCACAAATCCATAGGTTGAATTTAAGGTTCCATTGGTGAAATTATCAGGAATTGATTCCTTTTCTGATCCATTACCGGCCATCAGATCGAGGTTGACCATCGATGTTGCCGCCCAAAAATTATAACCGGTAAAACCTGCCCCACTGTCATAAACCCCGTTCAGCGCAAGTGTTGCGTCACCGGCTGTTTTCCAGAAGGTAGCATCAGAAATTGATGAAAGCGGCTGGGTATCTAAAAGGTCTTTCTTACATCCCGCAATCATAGTGAGGAAGGTGCATCCCACCACAACTGTTAATTTATATCTAAAATTTTTCATTTTGTTTTATTTAATGATCCTAACTACATCAGATTACAATTTCACATTTATACCGAAGGTATAAATGGCAGAGAGTGGGTAGAAGTTTGGGTTGTCTCCAGAACCCTGTCCATTTTCAGGGTCCCATCCTTCGTAAAAATCATTTAGCGTGAAAAGATTTTGTCCGCCTGCAAAGATCCTCACCTTCTCCAGACTTATTTTTTTAGTCAAATTAGATGGCAAGGTATACCCGATCTGGGCATTTTTCAATCTTAGGAAGGTTCCTGATCTGTTCCAGTAAGAGTTTCTTTGCAAATTGGCGCTGCCCTGGCTCAAATTGGTAATGCGTGGATAAAGTGCATTTCTATCAGGATTTTGTGTGGTCCATGCATTTTCATATTGCCATTGCTGAACATTCCCTCCGTTATATAATGCGTAGGCCTGATAAGAACCCATCTGTACCGTATACCCTCCAAGCCCGGAAAATAAAGCTGAAAAATCAAACCCTTTGTATGCGGCAGTTAAGTTTAGTCCATAAGAAGCTTTTGGATTGGTATTCCCCAAAATCTGTCTGTCATAAGTGGCATCTACCTTCCCATCCGGAACACCATTTGGTCCGCTGATGTCCTTAAATCTGATGTTACC
>NZ_JBFTQI010000674.1:0-5453 GCF_056398925.1 Pedobacter sp. 01T416_2 | reverse complement strand
GCGCTAGGCCGTAAGTATGTACGTATGGCTTTAGGCGGTATCCGCGATGAAGCAGAAATCCGTGGCCACCGTAAAACTTACATAGGTGCAATGCCAGGCCGTATTATTTCGTCTATTAAAAAAGCGGGGGCAGATAATCCTGTTTTTGTTTTGGATGAGATTGATAAAGTAGGAACCGACCATCGCGGCGATCCATCATCAGCCTTGCTTGAAGTATTAGACCCTGAACAAAACAGCGCCTTCTACGATCATTATGTAGAAATGGATTACGATTTATCCAACATCCTGTTTATTGCAACAGCAAACTCTTTAAGCACCATTCAACCTGCTTTGTTAGATCGTATGGAGATTATTGAAGTAAATGGATATACGATTGAAGAGAAAATAGAAATCGCTAAAAAATACCTGTTGCCTAAACAGAAAGAAAACCATGGTTTACAAACCAAGGATATTAACCTAAAAACTCCACTGATCGAAAAAGTAATTGAAGATTATACCAGAGAATCAGGCGTACGTGGTTTGGAGAAAAAAATAGGTTCTTTGGTACGTGGTGTGGCCACCAAAATTGCGATGGAAGAAACCTACGATTCAAATTTAAACAATGATGATGTAGAGCGCATTTTAGGTGCCCCAATTTATGATAAAGACTTATACGAAGGCAATGAGGTGGCTGGAGTAGTAACAGGTTTAGCCTGGACAAGCGTAGGGGGCGATATTTTATTCATCGAATCGAGTTTAAGCCCAGGAAAAGGAAAATTAACCTTAACAGGTAACCTTGGCGATGTAATGAAAGAATCGGCGGTTATCGCGTTAGCGTATTTACGTGCCCACGCAGCCGAATTTGATATAGACTACAGTTTATTTGACAACTGGGATGTTCACGTTCACGTGCCTGCAGGTGCTACACCAAAAGACGGACCTTCGGCCGGGGTAACGATGCTTACCGCCCTAACGTCGGCATTTACACAACGTAAGGTAAAACAGCATTTAGCTATGACTGGTGAGATTACTTTACGGGGAAAAGTACTTCCGGTTGGTGGTATCAAAGAAAAGATCCTAGCTGCAAAAAGAGCAAACATTAAAGAAATTATCCTTTGCAAAAGCAACCGTAAGGATATTTTAGAGATTAAAGAAAGTTACATCAAGGATTTAAAATTCCATTATGTAACCGAAATGAGTGAAGTAATTGAGTTGGCTTTAACCAAAAACAAGGTTAAAAAACCTTTAGATTTAAGTGTTAAAATTGCACCGATTGTAAACTAATTGCTAATTCTTTTGGATTAACAATCAAAAATCCAATTACAATAAATACTTTTATAGCCTAGGTAAATTGCCTGGGCTTTTTTATGAGATCATTTTTATTCACCATAGTTTTTTGTTTGGTTGTTTCAACCAGTTTCGCCCAATCCTTTAAAAACGAATTCGGTTTTAAAACCGAAAACGATGCTTATTTGGCTACTTTAAACGATCGGTACTATACCAACGGATTATTTATCTACTTCCGCCATGCCATTAATACCGAAAAGCTTTCAGATAAAATAGAGAAAAAGACCTATGAAATTTCTGCCGGACAAAAAATGTATACGCCTTATTGGGGCCAAGTTCCTAACAAGGAAGATCAGGACAGGCCTTTTGCAGGTTATCTTTATGTAGGTGGTGCATATTCTGTTTTCTATAAAAATGAGAGCGTTTTAAAAACCAGTGTAGAATTGGGAACGGTTGGTCCTAACTCGCTTGCCCAAACAGCACAACGTTTCCTACATAAAACCGTAGGTTTTTATACCCCTGCAGGTTGGGATTACCAGATTAAAAATGAACTGGCCATAAACCTTGCCGCAAATTATAGCAAGTTACTTTTTAGACCGGAAGATCCCATTGTGGATATTAGTGCTCAGGGTTATGCCAACTTAGGAACAACTTTTTCGGGTTTGGGCGCATCGGTGCTTTTTAGGGCCGGTAAACTAAATCAATTGTTCAACAGTGCTTATCACAACGCGGTGATCGGAAATTCAAAAACCAAAAGCTTAAACAGCTCGGAATTTTTCTTTTACGTAAAGCCACAGCTAAACTTTGTTGCCTACGATGCCACTATACAGGGAAGTCTTTTTAATGACAACAGTCCATTAACTTTTGGGGTAAAACCGATTGTTTTTGAGCAACAGTTTGGTGTAAATTATAGTTCAAAATATTATCGGTTTGGGAAGAGTTAGGTAATTGTTTGATTGTTAATATTGTTAGCTAGTTCATTGCCCAAAACGATCGTCATGCTGAATTTATTTTACAAGTAGAAGTAGCATTTTCAATTGTCTTATAGCTACTATGTGGTCAGCATCTCTCTTGTTATATAGACCTTGAAATAAATTCTTATCTGGTCTTAGCGTCTCGCTAAGACCTTTTTTATTTGAATTAAGTAAGGGTATGGTTAAGTCGTAGCGGGACGCTAGGATGAGAGTATGGATATTTATGATTGAAAAGACCATGAAATAAATTTACTTCGTAGCTTTTCGCTGCGCTACAGGTCAGGGTGACGGCTCTAAGAACTAACATCTACAGAAGATTATTAAAGACATATTATTAATCGAACTCAGATTAATAATAAAAGCATTAAAAATCAGTTACTTTCCGATTTCTTTTCTTTTCAGCTGTAGAGGCCTTATTCTTTAATCTTTTTTGAATAAAAGCATTAAAAATCAGTTACTTTCCGATTTCTTTTCTTTTCAGCTGTAGAGGCCTTATTCTTTAATCTTTTTTGAATAACTGCTTTAGGTATTTTAGTTGCTTTTCGCTTTTTCTGAACGTGTAACGATCGCTTTAACAACTCAATCAATTTGGCAACTGTTTTCTCTTTATTGAGTAGCTGGCTCCTATCCTCTTGCGAAACAATATGTAACAGTCCTTCAGAATCTAGTCGATTTTCCAGTTTTTCTTTTAAGCGTGTCTTTTCATCTTCGTCCAAATAAAAAGCTGTTTCCAGGTCGAAAATTAACTCTACCTTACTCGAAACTTTATTTACATTTTGTCCACCCTTACCCCCACTTCTGGAAGTTTTGAAAGTAACAGACCGCAAAATTTCTTCTCTTGTAGGCAACATGCCGCAAAAGTAATAATTTGGAATTTAATAAAAACAGATTATTCTCCCTCTTTCGATTCGCTTACCTTGCTACGTAACCCTACAATATCTTTATCCAATTGGTAAATACCACCCCTATCGCTGCCCACCAATTGAAGTTTCTCTAACATCGTTTTCGCCATTTTTTCTTCTTCAAGTTGTTCATCTAAATACCATTGCAAAAATTTAAATGTGAGATAATCTTTCTCATTCAGCGAAAGTTCTACCAAATCGTTAATGCTTTTTGACACCAACAATTCATTATCCAGAAAATCCTGAAATACCTCTATTACCTGTCCGAAAGAATTTTTGGGCATTTCAAGAGCAGTAATCATCGCATGCCCATCACGATCATTGATATAATGAATCAGCTTAAGCATATGATGACGTTCTTCTTCACTCTGACGGTAGAAAAATTCGGTATAACCTTCTAAACCTGGCTGGGTTTCTAACCATGAAGCAATTCCCAGATAAACTTGCGACGATTCGGCTTCCAGTTTAACCTGGTTATTCAGCGCCGCCAACATTCTTTCAGATAACGACATAATCGTGTATTTATTTTATAATTAAACACATCCAGCAAATCAATGTTTTAGCATTATCTTGTTTAGAATCTATCTTTATACCTTTAAAAAAATTCAGCATTCTATTTCTATTTTTTACCTTTGCGCTACGATGAAGAAAAACCTGGTAATAGCAATAGATGGCTACTCATCTTGCGGAAAAAGTACTTTAGCAAAAGCACTGGCTAAAAAATTAGGTTTTATTTATGTAGATAGCGGAGCGATGTACCGTGCCGTTACGCTATACTTCTTAAGAAATAACATCGATATTACTGATGATGCTAAAGTTGTTGATGCTTTACAGCACATCGAACTGAATTTCCACTCCCGCGATTACGAATCCCATATTACCCTTAATGGTGAAGAGGTTTCTGATGAAATCCGCTTAATGCCTGTTTCTGAAAATGTAAGCGAGGTTTCGGCACATAAAATTGTGCGTCATGAAATGGTGAAGCAACAGCAGCGCATGGGTAAATCGAAAAACATCGTGATGGATGGCCGTGATATTGGCACTACCGTTTTCCCTGATGCCCCTGTGAAATTTTTTATGACGGCCGATCCGAAAATCAGGGCTGAACGCAGATTTAAGGAACTGGAGAGCAAAGGCAATAACAAAACTACCCTGGAAGAGGTTTTTGAAAACCTCGCCCATCGCGATTATGCCGATACCACCCGTAAGGAAAGTCCGTTGGTTAGGGCTGATGATGCCATTATTTTAGATAATACCGATCTTACACAGGAAGAACAATTAGACTTTGCATTGGAAAGAGTGCAACCGTTTTTGGCTCATTAGTTCATCGGTTCACTAGCCATGAGTTCATTGGTCAATGGTTAATTGTTTAAATCGGTTAACTGATGTCTATCGCTGCATCCCAAATACATAGCTTAGTTAATCGTCTTAAGACTAGGGATTTTAGACTAAATAGATTTCTCCATTCCGCGGTGCTCCAGTCGAAATGACGTATCTCTAAGGTTAATTGCTATCGGTTAACTGGTTCCAAGCTATGGGCTACCAGACTATCAACCATGAACTATCCGGCTATTGACCTTTGACTTCAAAAAAAATTTCATATTTTTAGCATCCAACCCAAATGTTACTATGAAATTAAAATCAATTTATCTTGCGGTATTATTTTTATCGCTTACTATCCTCAACGCCAATGCCCAGAAAGGCTGGATCAATCTCTTTAATGGAAAAGATTTAAAAGATTGGAACATTAAAATCGCCAAACACGACTATAAAGAAAATTATGCCAATACTTTTCGTGTAGAAAATGGAGTAATGAAAGTGAGTTATGATGGATACAAAGAATTTGACCAACAATACGGACATATTTTCTACAAAAAACCTTTTTCAGCCTATCTTTTAAAAGTAACCTACCGCTTTGTTGGCGATCAGGCTAAAGGTGGTGAAGGCTGGGCAACCAGAAATAGTGGTGCCATGTTACATTGCCAGGATCCGGCAACAATGCTAAAAAACCAGGATTTCCCGATTTCGATTGAAGGCCAGATCCTGGGTGGTGATGGTGAACATGAACGCCACACCAGCAATGTATGTACCCCAGGAACGCTCATCAATTATAACGGCAAGTTGTTTACCCCGCACTGTTTAGATTCTAAATCGAAAACCTATGCTGGCGACCAATGGGTAACTGCAGAATTTTTAGTTTTAGGTGATTCGGTTGTAAAACATATTATAGCAGGCGAAGTGGTTTTAGAATACACTAAACCTCAAATTGGTGGTGGCAGTGTTTCTAATTTCGACCCGAAAGTTACAATAG
>NZ_JBFTQI010000673.1:0-3285 GCF_056398925.1 Pedobacter sp. 01T416_2 | reverse complement strand
TGCTAATACTGTAGCTGCTAAAACGAACTTTTTCATAGTATATAATTAAAAATTTAATTTGTGTAACAATACTTGCTAATGTTTCACAATGGTGCCAAACCATTGATTTTGTTTAACTGTCTGTTTTTTAGGTATTTGTGTGTGTGCCAAGATTTTGGCATTGTGGAGCTTCTCCACACTTTGTGGTGAATGACTACAAGTTTTGGCGTTATTTTTTCATAATTGGAAATGCAGATTGCCCGTAGAGCGTTCTTGTACCGTCAGATGTTGCCATCTGACGGGTTTTAAAATTCCTTGGTGGAGTTAATTAGCTGTCAAATGGTAACATCTGACAGCACGCCAGAAAAAAATAATTTTCAATTTTTAAAAAAGAAGATTTTTTTCTATCATTGCAGCCCGATTGAAAGCCTCCTTAGCTCAGCTGGTAGAGCAACTGACTTGTAATCAGTAGGTCATTGGTTCGATTCCGATAGGAGGCTCTTTTTCTTTCCCCGTTTTCTAATTTAATTTCTTTTAGAAGCGTAATTTCAAAAATCATTTCATTATCAGAATAGGTCTGGCGTAGAAAAATATTTTATTTGCTCCGGTTATTCCGCTAATTTGCGGTATGTTAAAATACTTTTCAGCCGATTGGATATTTCCTGTTTCATCGCCTCCGCTTAAAAACGGAGTGGTAGCCGTAAATCCAGATGGTGAAATTAAAGAAGTGTTAACCCAGGAAGAGGCCGCAAGTCTTGGTTTAGCCATTACAAAACATAAAGGATCAATCGTTCCGGGTTTTATCAATACCCATTGCCATTTAGAACTGTCGCATATGCTGGGGCAAATTCCAGAGCAAACGGGTTTGGTAGAATTCGTCCAAAGTATTATCAAAAGCAGGCAGGGCGATATAGAAGAGATTAAAAAGGCTATGTATGTTGCTGATCAAAAAATGTTCAAAAACGGGATTGTAGCTGTTGGCGACATTTCCAACCAAATTTCATCAAAAGAAGTAAAAGAAAATAGCAAAATATATTATCACACCTTTATCGAGGCCATGGGTTTTAATCCTGAGCGAGCAGACGCTATAATGGATTTCGCTAAAGCGATTAAACAAGCCTTTGAACCTTTACCTGCATATATTGTACCACATGCACCGTATTCGGTATCGCCTGAATTATTTGGATTAATAATGGAGGAAGCTGAAAAAGATAATGCCTTTATTAGTGTTCATAACCAGGAAACTAAGGATGAAAATGCTTTCTTCGAAAATAAATCGGGTGGGTTTTTAGCGCTATACAAATTTCTAGGGCTCGATATTTCTTTCTTTATCCCCTCCAAAAAAACATCTTTACAAACTTGGCTTCCCTCTATTAAGGAGCAAAAAACTTTGTTGGTGCATAACACGGTTTCGAGTAAGGCTGATATCGCCTTTGCAAAAGAAAACAACAATAATTTATATTGGTGCCTTTGCCCGCAAGCCAATTTATATATCGAAAATGCTTTACCCGATCTTGATCTGTTAATTGAAGAAAATGTAAAGATTACTTTAGGAACAGATAGTTTAGCAAGTAACCATCAACTTAATATTCTATCAGAAATGATCACCTTACAGAAATACAAGCAGGTTACTTTTGAAAAACTTTTGAGTTGGGCAACTATAAATGGAGCCGAATTTTTGGAGCTTAATCAGCAAATTGGAACAATCGAGGTTGGTAAAAAGCCTGGATTGAATCTAATCCAGCTATCCCTTGATTTTAAGATAGAAAGCGATCAAGTAAAGCGGTTAATTTAATAGTATCTGGATATATACATTGGTTATTTCTTTTWTCCGTCTTAAAAAATGCCTTTTTTAAGGCATGATATGATCTCATTGAAAACTTTAATGTCATTTAACTCTTGTACATTAAAAACTTAAATTTTTAATGTACAAGAGTTTCTGTTTCAAATTTTTTGATGTGATTTTTTCTTTTAACATTAAAAAATTAAAATTTTAAGGTTAAAATCCTATATTTGAATATGGCAAATATGATAAATCCGGATCGTACGAAACCCTGGAATTCACTTCCCGAGCTCCCAATTGATCCAAATATCTATCTTGATGTTGATATTCTGTTACAACTCGGTAATAGCAAAGCAGCCCTAGCACGTTTGCAGGGAAGAAGTATAGCGATTCCAAATCAAGGCCTGCTTATTAATTCGATAAGTTTGCAGGAGGCCAAGGCATCAAGTGCAATTGAAAATATTTTCACTACTGATGACGAACTTTATAAGGCATATAGTGAAGAAAATGTTGGACAAGTAAATGGGCCCGCGAAGGAAATTCTCTACTACAGGGAGGCATTATGGGAAGGCCATCAATATCTTCAGGAAGATGGGGCTATTGATATAGAATACTTTGTGAAGATGTACCGTATTGTTAGTCAATTCAACGATGGCATTCGGCCTCCAGTTGCTCAGGTTGTAATTAAAGAAGGTGGAAGTGGACCTAATGCAGGAAAAGTGTTTTATACCCCTCCAAGAGGCGCAGGGATAATTGAAGCCAAAATGAATAATTTGATTACATTTCTTAATGATGAGGTTAATTATCCATTAGATCCATTGCTTAAGATGGCCATTGGCCATTATCAGTTCGAAGCAATACATCCATTTAGGGATGGCAACGGTAGAACAGGAAGGATTTTTAATATAAATTATCTAACAAAAAAAGGGTTGCTTGACTATCCAATACTTTTTCTGAGTAAATATATTATGCAAAATAAAGAAGGGTATTATGCTGGTCTTGCAGGAATTACTCAGCGGGGAAGTTGGAAAAACTGGTTACTTTATATGCTTAAAGCAGTTGAAGTAACAGCAAATATTACCTATGATAAGATCAACGACATTATTGCAGCGAAAGAGGCAATTACAGAGGCAGTTATGGCGGATACAGATATTCAACGACCAGATTCATTAATAAGTTCAATTTTTACTCAACCTTTTACTCGGGTTCAGCATTTAGTTAAAGCTGGTATTTACGCAGAAAATACCGCAAGAAAATATCTAGATCTACTCACAGGGATGGGGGTTCTTGAAAAGAGGACCGTTGGTAAAGGGCATTATTTTCTTAATTTAGAATTGTACAGAATACTCTCAGAATAATAGATGCTTCTAATTTGCCATCCATTTATAAAGTAAATATTTCGATGAATCCAATCTGTAAACTTTTCAATATTAAATATCCAATTATTCAGGCCGGAATGGTTTGGTGCAGTGGGTGGAGATTGGCATCGGCAGTTTCTAATGCAGGAGGTCTTGGCATTATTG
>NZ_JBFTQI010000672.1:0-3287 GCF_056398925.1 Pedobacter sp. 01T416_2 | reverse complement strand
GTCATCTATAGAATCCTGTTTAAAACGGTTCAATATTTTCTCCAGCATTTGCTGGTCGCCAAAGGTCATTTTCTCAATGGAAGAAAAATCGAATTCAGGCTGCTGGGTTAAAATTTCGGTTCTATCAAATATAGATAGGATATCAACTGCCCTAAATGGTTTCATTATCAGTCCATCAAAGCCCTCGCTCAAAACCATTTCACGTTCTTCGGGTAAAACCTGTGCAGTAATAGCGTAAAATTTAATGTGCGCTGGGAGTTTCTTCTTTAATAAATGACAAAGTTCGAATCCTGTCATTTCGGGCATGCGCATATCAATCAGCACATATTTTAAATCCGGCTCAGGTGCTGCGTGCAGGATATCGGCTACCTGGGTAAAGCTTCTAAACGGGATTTTATTTTTCTGAAAAATCATTCCGCATAAATCTAGAATAAGTTTATCATCATCAATTACCCAAACCGTGCCTGGATTTACAATCGCATAATGTTCTAAATCTAGAGTATCGTTTACACGCTCGGTAGTATTTTCATATTTCATGTAAATATTAAACGTGGTACCAATGCCCGGTTTACTTTTCACATAAATTCTTCCTCCCTGTGTTTCGATCAAAGATTTAACAATAGGCAGTCCCAACCCCGTACCAGCCTGGTTGATAATATATTTTTCAGGAGATTCTATCTGCTCAAATTCATTAAAGATTTTGGGAATATCTTTTTCTTCAAAACCGATTCCGGTATCTTTTATCGTAAAATGGAAATGCAGATCGTCGCCTTGCTTTTTATACGATACAGAAAGTTTAATTTCACCTCTCAATGTAAATTTTACGGCGTTACCCAATAAGTTAAATAAAATCTGCTTTAGCCTAAAAGCATCGCCCTTTACAAATTCCAGATCGGCAAGATCAAGTGCTGTATTTAACTGAAGTGATTTCTGTTCTGCCAAAGGCCGCATTACCGAAACTACCTCATCTAAAGCTTTTTTGATGTTGAACACCTGGTTATTGAAACTAAATTCGCCCGAAATAATCCGGTTATAATCTAATACCTCGTTCACAATTTGAAGTAAGTGAATGGAAGATTGATAAATGGCATCCACATCTTTCTTATTCGGCACATCCTGCTGGGTAATCAGCTCGGCATAGCCTAAAATAGATTGCAGTGGCGTTCTGATCTCATGGCTCATGTTCGATAGGAACCGTTGCTTAGCCTTACCATGGTATTCTGCCTCATCTTTGGCAAGCTCCAATGCCCTTCTGTACCTGTTGCTTTTTGTAATGTCAGCTAAAATTAAATACAGCAGAATAACCGTTAAGAGAAAAAAGATAATGATAATGGTTGTGATCTGCGTAATCCCATCATTAACCACCTCTTTGGCCTGTATACCGTTTAAATCTATCTGGGCCACTGCCTCCCCCTCCACTTCTCTTAAAATCTGTAGCATCTGGGCGGTCAGGGCATTACTGGCATTTGACAGGTCTGCTTCGCGTTTTAAAAATTTCTGGCTTTTCTGGCGTTGCTCTAGTTCGATATTTTTCAAGGCCCCCGTCATGCTCTTCATAATGCTATCTTCAGCTTTAGCATTCAGCGTATCGCGCTTTACCTTAAATTCCTCATTAATGATTTTATACACATCAGATTTCTTCTTGCCAAACAGTTTACTCAAAAAACCCCTCGATTTCTGTTCTTCTTCAGGTGCCACTGTAGTGGTCGATGTAGTTGTCTCGGTGGTCAGTACTGCGCTATCTGTCTGCCTAGTACGTGTAGCAACCAGTTCGTTTAATTTCTGAACCTCATTAGAGAACGATTTGGTATTCACCAATGTTTCTCGCACCTTTAAGTAATTGATAAATTGTTTATCCCGGTCGGTTAACAGATTCTTGATCGACTTTATTCTGGCCAACTGGGCGGAATCGCCCTTATACAATTTGCGTAAGGTATCTAAACTAGCCCTTAACTTACGCGACTCTTTAAGAAAACTATAGGTACCTTGTTTATTGAAAGCTTCATCCCTTTGTAACTGATCTAACCTGGCAATCTTATGTGAGAGATCATTTACGATCCTTAAGCGGTCGTTCGGGGCCGAAATTTCTTCAACAGTATCCAGCATCCGCGTAAAAGCAAATTTGCTGATGCCCCATGCCAATAGCAATGCAAAACAGGCAAACAGGAAACCTATTATTACTTTACTTTTTATTGCCCGGAAGAAGCGCTTTTGGATAATAGCAGCCATTTAATTCAGATTATGTATGATAAACCCTAATTATAACGGTTCAACCAATAGAATTGATATGTATTTATCTTTTACAAATAACGTACCACAAGAAAAATTGATTAAAAAACTTTAATTTTAAATGCCTAAAAAAACAAACTATGAACCGTATCGACCGACTTTTCGGAATCTTAACCCTGCTTCAATCCAGAAAATACATTACCGCAGAAAAAATTGCGGAAAGGTTTGATATGAGCATACGCACGGTTTATCGCGATATTAAAGCATTGGGCGAACAAGGAATACCGGTAAGTTTTGAGCAGCATAAAGGCTATTATCTGGTTCAAGGTTATTTCCTGCCACCAGTTTCTTTTAATATGGACGAAGCCAATGCACTGCTATTGGTTGAAAGTTTGGTGAACGGATTTGCGGATAATTCCATCCGTGCCCATTACTCCACAGCACTGACAAAAGTAAAGGCGGTATTAAAATCGGGACAAAAGGAAAAGCTCGAAACCTTAAACCAGCATATTAAATTGCAGATTCCGGAAAGGTTAAATTTTAACTTCGAATACCTATCACTTATTCAACACGCTATTGCAGAAAAACACCTGATCGAACTCGATTATAAAAACAATAAGGAGGAAGTGAGCAAAAGAGAAGTAGAGCCAATTGGATTGATTTTCTATGCTTTTAGCTGGCATTTAATTGCCTGGTGCCATTACCGGAATGAATACCGTGATTTTAACCTCACCCGGATTATCTGCCTTAAAAATCTAGGTATTCCTTTCAAAAAAACGCAGCACATGCCGCTAAGTGAATACATGCACCTGCTCCCTGTTAATTATTAAAAAAATATTTTTCACACTGCCATAGGGTTGTCAGTGGGCTGTATTTTCTTTGTGTAACTAAACACCAAAATCATGAGTATAGCCGATTTACTACTAATGGATTTAAACACCGCAGAAAAAACAAAACAGAAAAATATGGACATTATTAAATTATTATTGAAAGAGTTAGAAGCCGAATTTAATACGACAAAAAAATTCCTGGCTATTGTACCTGTAGATAAGTTTGAC
>NZ_JBFTQI010000671.1:0-3289 GCF_056398925.1 Pedobacter sp. 01T416_2 | reverse complement strand
TCACGATCTTCTGCGTCCAGGGGGTAGTTGAAATAAAAGATGAAAGCAGAACATCTGCCTCTTCAACATCGATAAATCCCGGCACATACTCCAGCACCTCTTTTGGCAGCCCTGGTGTCTGGCCCGATTCCCTAAAAAAACTCAGCTGTTCCATATCCAATACAAATGTGCAAAATAATTTCAAAATACTAATATTTTTAGCATTATATTTGTCCATGTAATTCTAAAAAAGGAGGTTGATCATGGAACAGGCAGCAAAAAAACAGGTCATTGAGGGCTTAAGGGAGCAGATCCTTTCCATGCAGGGTTATAAGACCGTATCCAAAAACCAGCAAAACATCTCCGGTCTTGAGCTTTTTGCACCTGCTTTTCCAGGTCAGTGCTTTCCCCTGCAGGGCATCCATGAATTCATATCGGAAAGCCGCGAACAGACCGCGGCCAGCAGTGGCTTTATCAGCGGGATACTGGCCGCACTGATGAAAGACGGCAGTCCCTGTATCTGGATCAGTGCCTCCAGAAAATTCTTCCCGCCGGCAGCCAAAAGGTTTTCGCTAAATGCGACATCCATTATCTTCATCGACCTGCAAAATGAAAAAGAACTCTTATGGGTAACCGAAGAAGCACTTAAATGCGAGGGGCTCGCGGCTGTGGTCTCCGAAATCCCGGACTTGAATTTTGCCACTTCCAGAAGATTTCAGCTGGTGATCGAAAAAAGCAAGGTCACGGCCCTGTTCTTAAGGGAAAACCCCAGGATTCTTTCCAATACCACCTGTTTAGCCCGCTGGAAGATCAGTCCATTACCCAGCATATTGCCCGAAGGCATGCCGGGCGTTGGTCAGCCCAGCTGGAAAGCAGAACTGTTAAAAGTGCGCAACGGCGAGGGCGGCACCTTTGAGGTATACTGGTCTGGCAGCACATTCGAGCAGCCACAAAAAGAAAACATCAGGGCCTTACCTATCCATGAACTGCAGGCAGGATAGAGATGACAAAGCGGTTCTTAAGCATATGGTTTCCGTTTCTGCTAACGGACTGGAAGACCATCCGCCGCCCGGAATGGAAAGAACGGGCCATGGTATGTGCTGGAGCCAGTCACGGCCGTATGATGGTCATCGCTGCAAACAAGGAAGCAAACGCCCAGGGCATCCACAACGGAATGCCACTTGCAGATGCGCGCGCCATTGTCCATGAGCTCGAAGTTTTTGATGAAAAACCGGGAAGAAAAGAAAAACTGCTCGAAGGCCTGGCCAGATGGGCCATCCGTTATACCCCGCTCTCTTCTACCGATCCTGATGGCATCCTGCTTGACATCACGGGATGCTGTCATTTATGGGGCGGAGAAGAAGCCTACCTTAAACACATCACCAGCAGACTCCAGTCATCGGGTTATACCGTGAAAGCGGCAATCGCCGATACCATTGGTACTTCCTGGGCTGTTTCACACTACGGAAAGGGCGCCGAAATCGTACTGCCATATGGACAGCATTCTGCCCTGCTATCCCTTCCGCCTGCTGCCCTGCGGATCCCGGATGAAACCACCGAAAAACTGCATAAACTGGGCTTAAACAGGATCGAACGTTTCATCCAGATGCCGCGCAGCACCTTGCGCAGAAGGTTTGGCGAGGACCTGCTCATCAAAATAGCACAGGCCATGGGCGATGAACCTGAGGCCTTCATCCCAATTACGACCATTCAGGAATTCGAAGAAAGATTGGCCTGCCTGGAGCCTATCCGCACCGCCAAGGCCATAGAAATCGCCATCGAAAGACTACTGGAAAAACTTTGCTTAAGTCTTAAAAAAGAAGGCCTGGGCCTGAGAAAAGCAGCACTGAAAGGTTACCGGATAGATGGAAAAACAATATCAACGGCTATCGGCACCAACCGTCCAAGTGATGATCCCATACACCTGATGAAACTCTTTGCACTCAACATTTCTGGAATTGCACCTGGCATGGGCATCGAGCTTTTCACGCTAAGTGCTGAAAAGACCGAAAAAATGGAACGTCCACAGGAAAAAATCTGGGCCGGTCAGGCCGGCCTTGACAGCCAGCCACTGGCAGAATTACTGGACCGCGTCGCTGGAAAAGTAGGTAAAAACGCCATCCACCGTTATCTGCCAAGGGCAGATTATTGGCCGGAAAGGGCAGTTAAACAGGCCAAAGATCTCAGCGAAGACAGCGGAATAAGTTTCCATAACCCCTTGAACCGCCCCATACAGCTGCTTCCAAAACCGGAACGCATCGAGGTTACTGCACCTATCCCCGATTATCCGCCCATGCTCTTTATCTACCAGGGCGTGCGCCACAGCATCAAAAAAGCAGACGGGCCGGAAAGACTGGAGCGTGCCTGGTGGCTGGAAGAAGGAGAACACCGTGATTATTATACCGTTGAAGATGAAAAAGGAAACCGCTACTGGCTCTTCCGCTCAGGCCACTATGCAGCAGAAAACTCGGCCTGGTTCATCCATGGCTTTTTTGCCTAAACCCTAAAAAGAAAAGCGATGGAATATACCGAACTTCAGGTCACCAGTAACTTCAGTTTCTTGCGCGGCGCTTCGCACCCCGAAGAAATCGTGGAAGAAGCAGCCAGGATGGGTTATAAAAAAATTGCCATTACCGATCACAATACCCTCGCCGGGATCGTGCGTGCACACGCCGCTGCCAGAAAACTTGATTTCCAGCTCATCCCTGCCTGCAGGTTAAACCTCATGGACGGTGCATCCCTGCTTGCCTATCCCACAAACACTGAAAGTTATGGAAGGCTGTCCGCCCTGCTCAGCCTTGGCAACCTGCGCACCGAAAAAGGGAGTTGCGAACTTTATAAAAAAGACATATTCGAATATTCAAAAGATATTATTTTCATCGCCATCGCGCCCGATAGCCTTTCAGGGAATTTTGATTTTCAGGCGGACTTTTATGCAGACCTTCAGACCTACAAACAGGCACTCGGGGAAAACCTATACCTAGGTATTAACAGGAGCTATCAGGGAGAAGACCAGAAAAGGATGTTCCGCCTTTCAGAAACCTCCAAAAAAACCGGTATCCCGCTGGTGGCAACCAATGATGTCTATTACCACAGCCCCGAAAGACGTGAACTGCAGGATGTGCTGACCTGCGTAAGGGAAAAATGCACCATCTATAATGCAGGCTACCTGCTTTTCCAGAATGCCGAGCACCATTTGAAACCGGAAGAGGAAATGAAAAGACTTTTCCGCCAATATCCCGACGCACTCAAAAATGCAGTAAAAATCTCCGATGCCTGCACTTTTAGTCTCGACAGCTTAAAATACATC
>NZ_JBFTQI010000670.1:0-3291 GCF_056398925.1 Pedobacter sp. 01T416_2 | reverse complement strand
GTACACCATACATAATAATGTGATCACCCGCATTCATATCCTGCATAAAAAACTTATGCTTAGCCTGGATATCATCCTGTAAAATATATTCCTGCCCATCGTAAATAACGGTTTCGCCTTTTGCCAGGTTTTGTAGGGCAACAAGTACGTTATCGTTAGGATGGATTTTTAAAATTCTAGTAACCATTTTAAATTGTTCTTTCTGAATGCAAGTTACTTAAAGTTTCTTTTGCACCCTTGTTCTGTAATAAATCAACGTAAGATTTTACGGCCGCGTTAAAGCCAGGGTAATTATTCAAGTTTTTATCCCAAAGACGTCTGTCGCCAAGGGTATTATCTACAACCGTTTCAGGGTTTTTCCAGTAATCATATAGAATCTCTGCAAATTCATCCTGTATCGGAAAGGTTTTTCCGTTTGCGCTGGCCGTGTAAGTATCACCATCTTTATTCACATTCATGAAAAGAATATATGCTGCCACACCTAAAGCAGTAAGTTGAGGTACTTCATTGTTTAAAGCGTAATATCTTCTGATTAACGGCATGTTACGCATCTGCATTTTTGAGGTGAAGTTTAGCGTTATGGCTTGCCACTGGTGCTCTAAGGATGGATTGCTAAAACGATCAATTACGCTTTCTGCAAAGGCAATCGCTTCATCATAGGTAATATCTTCGTTTACCACAACAGGGGCAATTTCATCTTTCATCAATTTTAATACATTGGCTGAAAAATCTTCATTCGCCATAGCCTCTTTTACGGTATTAAAGCCCGCTAAAATGGCCAATCCACAGCTAATGGTGTGCGTACCGTTAAGTAACCGGAGTTTTAGCTCTTTAAATTTATCGATCGATGGAACAATAAAAACCCCTTTATCAGCCTTTTCAAAAGATAAAATCTCCTTCACTTTTTCGCTTGAAGATTCGATAGCCCAAAGCCTGAAGGGCTCGGCCATAATCATGAGTTCATCTGCATAGCCCAGTTCACTTTCAATCGCTTTTTGTTCAGCCTCAGGAAGTTTTCCCGGAACAATCCTATCGACCAAAGTTTTGCAGAAATGATTGGCTGTTTTTAACCAGTTTTCGAAATCCCAGCCCAATTTGTTCTGGATGGCCAGATCTAATAAAATTTCTTTCAATTTATCAGCATTATCACTGATTAATTCTGTAGGTACAATCACCATTCCGCTTTCGGCCGAGCCGTTAAAAGCAGTATATCTTTCGTGCAAGAATGCCAATAGTTTCCCTGGATACGATTGTGGTGGATTATCAGTTATTTTATCTTCGCTTTTAACAATCCCAACTTCAGTAGTGTTAGAAATTACGACCTGCATTTCTGGCTGGTGGGCAGCTTTTAAAATTTCGGTCCAATCTTGCGAAGCCGATAAAACACGGCTGATTGATGAGTTGATTGAATTTTCTTCAACATTAACACCATCTTCGATACCTTTTACACAAAGTGTGTATAAATTATCCTGTTTCGAAAATGCATCGGCACCACCTTTTGAAGTAGATTTGACTACTAAAATACGCCCATTAAAAATACCTTTCTGGTTGGCCTTATCAATAAAATAATCTGGTAAACCACGTAATAAAACACCAGTTCCAAACTGGATTACTTTTTCTGGTAAAGCCAAAATTTCGGCGCTTGGTTTGGTAACCTTGTCGCTGTTAATGTTTGCTAAATTTTCTTTGTTTAAAATCATATCCTTGCGATTTCCGTCATTGCGAGGAACGAAGCAATCTTAAAGCGGTAGAAATTCCCACCCATAGTAGTAAGATTGCTTCGTGCCTCGCAATGGCGATTTTTATAATTATTTATTTCCCATTCGTGCTTAACCACTTCGGGTATTCCTTTTCAATTAATTTCTGTCCCCAGTTGCCATACCAGGCATAACCGTTTCGCCGCTCAGGACTTAACTCTTCCAATTTTGTTTTAATGGTATTGTCGCGATCGCCGAAAATCGGAGTGTTTTTCTCTATATCGTAAAAACGCGCCCAAGCCATGCTGGTGTTATCGGCAACCAAAGCTGAAATATTTTTGTTCCGATCAAAGCGGTAGCCAGCTATTTTATAGGTATCGAACCATTTCACCGCTGCAGCAACTGCATTTTTCACTTCTGGTGATGGGTTTTTAAGCCTAATTAAAAAACGGACAATACCTGCCGATTCACTTGTACTTAACGAGGCAGGCTCAAATGCCCTTGCTTTTGCAGGTAACATCGAGTCTTTATCGTATTGTGCAGCCCAGATGGTTAAAGTTCCATTTTGTTTTACCTGCGTTTTGATAATACAATTGATACCATTTGCAATGGCTTTCTCGGCTTTTTTGATGTAGGCTGGATTCACGACCTCAAAATCATTTTTTTGAGTTGCAATATCCTGTAGAATGTTCAATACATTAATCATTGCATCATCATTGTAAGTAATTTCTGAACGGTATAAAGTTTTATCAGGATAATACTGTGGCCAGCCACCATTGGCATATTGAGCAGCTAAAATATAATCCAATCCTTTTTCAGCTGCCGCTAAATAAGCCTTGTTTTGTGTTTTTTTATAAGCTTGAACCAGATATACCACTTCTCTGCTGGTGGCTTTATTATCGAATGTGGCATGCAAATCTTTAGTTGCTTTTATCTTAGCCAAAAGCTCGGGCGTTAAGGTTGCCCCATAGTTAACCACGCTTTTATCTTCCAACTGCTTAGRCCAACCACCATTGCCGAGTTGATATACAAGCATTTTTTCTGCAGTAGAATCGGTAGGCTGCTGCGCATAACACGATAACATTAAGCTTATACAGATCAGGGTTAACAATATTTTTATTTTCATCATTGTTGTTTGTTAGTTTATTGCCACGGAAGCACGGATTAACACGGAGAACTTTTTTATTCCAATCTGTCACGTTGAGCTTGTTGAATTGCTATTTGCCGTAATTTTAGCAAGTTCTTCGACAGGCTCAGGATGACAGTTCTATTTCGTTATCTGTGTTCATTTTTTTCATCTGTGGTTAATTTTACCTGGAACGACTTCCGTGGTCTGTGTCCCCACAGATCACCACTTAATTCTTTTTCCGTGCTTCCGCGTTTCCGTGGCTAATATTTTATTTATCTGCGGTTAAAACCTACTTTTTACCCGGAACCTGTTTAATCAACCATTTTACCAAATCGTTCGTTGCCTTAAAGTTTTCAAAATCTGCAGGCAATTTTCGGCCATCGATATATTCGTTGTAAAACCACGGATCACCTACCGCGAAAACAGTTCCCTTACCATATTTTGCTGTTGCAATAAGTACATCAC
>NZ_JBFTQI010000669.1:0-3293 GCF_056398925.1 Pedobacter sp. 01T416_2 | reverse complement strand
ATACTGCATTACCACTAAGCAGTACCACAGCCATGTTTTTATTTACTTTCAATAAAGCATCAATCAGTTTATCCTGGCCGAAAGGAAGACTTAACGATTTACGGTCACCACCTTCACAATCCTGAAAGTGGTTTTTATTCAGTCCTCCGATAAAGAATACAATGTCGGCATGTTTAGCAACTTCGATTGCCGCATCCATCAAAGAATCAGCATTTAGCTTGGATGGTTCTTCACGTCCGTACATTGATGGCCCCGAAGCATATCCAAGACTGTATGTTATATGGTCTTTCCCATATTTAGCAATCAACCCATCCAATGGCGATTTTTCATAAGCCACCTTCAGTGATGATGATCCACCGCCGATTACCAGACTGCGATCGGCATTTTCACCTATAACAGCAATCTTTTTGAATTTACCGTTTGTAACAGGAAAAAACTGTTTATCATTCTTTAAAAGCACAATGCCTTCCTGAGCTATTTTACGGGCTGCTTCACTGTGTTCGGGAGAAACGAAACGGCCAAAGGGCCTGTTGGCGCTCATGGTGGTACGGAAAATCAAACGTAATATCCGGCGGGCTTTATCATTAAGCAAAGCGATATCATATTTCCCCTCTTTTATGCCTTTAAGGAACGGATTGGCCAGATAGTAATCCGAGTAAGGAAACTTTCCCTTAGTTGTTAAACCATCGGTGTAGGTACCCATTTCGAGATCCAGCCCGTTGTTAACCGCCTGATCGGTGCTATGAACACCTCCCCAGTCGCTAATCACCACACCATCAAATTTCCAGTCTTTTTTTAAGATTTTATTCAAAAGCAGATCATTGTGGCAGCAATGCTCGCCTCTAAACTGATTGTAAGAACCCATAATAGACCAGGCTTTCCCTTCTTGCACTGCGGCCTTAAAAGCAGGTAAATAAATTTCATATAATGCACGGTCGCTCAGATCAACATTGATATGCCCGCGCCATTCTTCCTGGTTATTCAGTGCAAAATGTTTTACACATGCTGCTACGCCAATGGATTGAACACCCTGTATATAAGGCACCACCATACGTGAACTGAGATAAGGATCTTCACCCAGATATTCAAAATTACGCCCGTTTAATGGTGTACGGTAAATGTTTACCCCAGGGCCTAACAAAACGGTTTTATTGCGGTAACGCGCCTCTTCTCCTATTGACTTGCCATAAAGCAGCGATAATTTAGGATTAAAGGAAGCCGACAGACAGGTAAGCGCAGGAAAGGCCGTACAAGAATCATTTGTCCAGTTGGCCCCGCCCCATTCATCCCATAAAACTTCCTCACGGATACCGTGGGGGCCATCATCCGTCCAAACTTCAGGAATTCCTAAGCGGGGTACGCCTTTTGAACTAAACTTAGACTGGGCATAACAAAGCGACACTTTTTCTTCGGTGGTCATTGCTGAAAGTGCATTTTCAACCCGCTCTTCTATGGGTTTATTTATATCAAGGTAAACTGGCAGCTTTTGTTGCGCGTTAACCATTAACCAGGCTCCTGTTGCTACTATAGTTAAAAATATCGATTTCATTAAATTATATTCTTTTGTGTTTAGTTTTTATCGTTTTTGCCTGAAAGATTTACTGGTTGCCTACCTGGAAAGCCAGCAAAAGGGCTGTTTTTGATTACCCCTGCTTTACCTGTTCTTTACCCTTTGTTGCTACCAGGTTAACCCCAAGCTTACCCCGGGGTTACCTTTTCTTTACCTAAAAGGTAAAGCCAGAGCTTGTATTCGCAGAATAGCGCCACCGCTTACGGTTATGCTGCCCTTAAGCAGTGCGCCACAAGCGGCCAAGCACTTGCACTGCCTGCCACGATTATGACGGCCCATTTTAGCTCAATTTAGCTCAAAATGAGGTGCCAATGCTGCTAATCTGCTAGGTTTGAACATGGATTTAAACAAAAAAACAAAATTATGGCAACGCATTTGCTTATTAATCAAGTCTTCAGAGTTTCACCACTGTTTTAGCACCATTGTATTGAACAACTTTAGCCTCTTCAGCTGTATTACCAATGGCAATCACTCTAAAAATTCTTTTGGTTAACATCCCTTCGTAAGTACCCTCACGATTGCCGATTGTTAGCGTACCATCGGCATGGTTGTACTCAAAATTGATCGTTGAAAATGCACCCTTTTCGTAATTATAGTTGTTTCCTTCGTCTTCGTATAAACTGAACTTTCCATCTTTACCTTTGTAAACCCTGATCTCTATATCATCAGCTTTCTTTTCTGAAGTATATTGCATCACATCACCAACAGGCAAAATAGTACCTGCAGGAACAAAAAGAGGAATACGCTCAAGTGGTGCTTCTATATTCAACTTTTGGCCGCCTTCAATCTGCTTTCCTGTATAGAAATCATACCATTTGTTTCCTGCCGGAAAATAAACTTCGCGGCTACGTGCTTTGTAACTATAAACAGGACAAACCATCAAGCCTGAACCCAAAAGGAACTGATCACTCACGCCATAAGTTTGTTTATCGGCAGTATAATCCATTGCGAGCGATCTCATCAGGGTATAATCCTTATGATACGCCATTCCTGCCAACGAATAGATGTAAGGCATTAAGCGGTAGCGTAATTCATCGTAATAAACCAGACTTTTGTAAACCGGATGGCCTTCTGGAGCAAGGTTATAGATTTCGCGGTAAGGAAACTGGCCATGACTGCGGAACAGTGGGCAAAATGCCCCAAACTGGAACCAACGCAAATTTAACTCACGCCATTCTTTCAGGTCAGCATTCTCATTGCCAGTCTCGTCAAAAATAAGCTGGCCATCTCCATAACGTTTCTCCACACAGAAGCCGCCAATATCCATTGTCCAGAACGGAATACCCGACATTGCAAAATTAAGCCCGGCAGGAATCTGTGCTTTTAGGTCTTCCCATCTTGAGGCGATATCGCCACTCCAGGTAGCGGTAGAATACCTTTGTAAACCCGCAAAACCAGATCGCGTTAACAGAAATACCCGTTTGTTATTATCCGCTTCACGCTGCCCGTTATAAATAGCGTTGGCGTTCATCAGTGCATATGCATTAAAGTATTTTGTAGAAGAACCCAGCGCGGTAGGCCCGCACAGTTTCTTGCGGTAGTCCATGTCGGTACAATCACGAATGTTGGGCTCAGAAGCATCCATCCACCAGGCATCGAATCCCTTTACGTAAAGGTTTTCTTTCATCTGTTTCCAAAAAAGTTTTTGCGCATCGGGGCTGTAGGCATCGTAGAAAGATCCTACATAACCCGGGCCTATCCAATCGCGTACACTATCCTGCAC
>NZ_JBFTQI010000668.1:0-3295 GCF_056398925.1 Pedobacter sp. 01T416_2 | reverse complement strand
GCCATTGCCTGACTGCTAATATCCCATTGAGCCCATCCCGAGCCTTGGCCATTAATGGTTGCCAACAAAGTACTTGATGCTGGTTTATTGCTCCAGTTAACGCCTGTTTCTGTCCAAGAATCTGTAGGTACATAATAAACCTGAAAAGTAGTAGATGCTACATTAGTGCCAGCGCCAGCGATACTCAAGCGCATGGTGGCAATATCAAAACTATTTACACCGTTAAGATCAAATTTCAGGTAAGTTTCCCTGTTATAGCTCGTATTAACACCATCATATTTAGCCACTAATGTATTGGCAGTACCAAAATTGGTAGTCGAATAACTACCATCTCTTACATACGCATCTGCCAAAGTAGAAATTGTTGCATCTACATGAATATTAATTATTTCTGAAGTGGTAGAGCCACCACTGTTATCTGTAGCAACCGCAGTAATTGAATACTTGCCTGCCGGTAAATTACCCCAACTGAAACTGTAAGGTGCTGTCAAATCCTCACCCAACTTGGAGGTTCCTTGAAAAAATTCAACTTTACTGATGGTTCCGTCAGCATCGGCTGCATCCGCTGTAATATTAAATGTTGCGGGAGCTGATACCAATGTATTGTTTACAGGGGAAGTTACAGACACTGTTGGCAATTGATTTTTTACTAACAAAAGTTGTGGACGAAGCGTTGTGTTGGTAGCTTCCCTCGAATTGAATGTCACGTCGGCTGGTGAGCTCAAAAGTGTTGTAACTATACGAAGTGACACCACTTTATCACCCGAAAGTTCTGCCAATGCGTGACTGCTTATATCCCACTCAGCCCACCCTGAGCTTTTACCATTTATAGTTGCCAACAACGTAGTTGATGCAGGCTTGTTGTTCCAGGTAACACCAGTTTCTGTCCAAGTATCTGTAGGGACATAATACACCTGCCAGGTAGTAGAAGTTACATTGGTACCTGCACCAGCAATGTTTAATCGCAAGGTGGCAATATCAAAACTATCTATACCGTTAAGGTCAAATTTCAAGTAAATCTCCCTGTTATATCCAGTATTTACACCATCGTATTTAGCTACTAATGTGTTCATTGTACCAAAATTGAGATTTGCTGAACTTCCATCACGTACCAATGCGTCTGCCACAGGAGTTAATTGAGTTGTGTTTCCAACTTGTAAAGGCTGGCTTACACTTGTTGCTGCAGAATAATTACTATCACCTGCCTGACTTGCTGTAATGGTGCATATACCAACTCTAACTATATGCATTTTACTACCAATTATGGTTGCAACATTTGGATCAGAAGTAGTGTACGTAATAGGTAGACCTGAATCTGAAGTAGCAGTTAAAGTAATATCTGAACTACCATTGAATACATTTGACAACGGATTAAATGTTATTGTTTGGGGTAGTATAACTGCTCCCAATAGAATCTGCTGAATTGTTTGGGGTTGAACTGAAGAACCGGGTACCCAATTGGTGCCTCCATATTCGTAAGCACCTGCATCTGGAGCTGTTCCTACAAAACCATCTGTTATTCCTGGAATTGCAACACCATAGCCTACTGCCGGCGATGTTGACTGTAATGTAAAATCATAATTAGCTACATTAGTAAATAAAGGCGCAGTTGTAACGAGATTATTGCTGGCGGTAGAAAATACACTCCATGGTTTATCCGAAAGGCTATTACGCACTATTTGATTTTCAATATTAGTTCCAGCAACTCCCCAAGCATCCATACTATTTGTAGATAACCAAGCTGTATTATTATAAATTTCATGATTTACAGCAGGCTTATTTGTACGTATAGCCGTTACCGTTTTCCATATCACATTGTGATGCACAACAAATAGCGTATCGCCATTATCTAAATAAATTCCCTCCCCCAAGTTCTCTGCATGATTATCATGTACCCAATTATAGGCTATTTGAGCGCCGTGGCCGTTTGTACCATAGGTATACGTAATTCCTAAATCTGAAGTAATATATCCAGCGTCGGAAATATTATTATACGTAATATTTGTATTAGGGCTTATGCGATGCACGATTGAAGATCGTCCTGCATTACGTAATGTAGAATGCGTAATGTTGTGACCAGTTCCAATGACATTTACCGGAGCATTATCGTTACCTATCCAATCACAATCTTCCACCAAAGAATTATCAACTGTATTGTTTGTCCCGCCTACACTTATTCCATCACCCCAACTGTGAGCGATGTACGAATTTTTAATAATATTGTTGGTTCCCGAAACAGACACACCTTTGTTTTCCCATAAACTAAAGGTGGTTCTTTGGAAACCATATTTAAAATTTTTATTATACGGGGTTGGGTATAATATATTTACGCCATCAATGGTACAATTTGAAGAATTCTCCATCTTAATACTTGCAAACAGGAAATTTATGCCAACGATATTTATGTTTGATTTAGAGGACAAATCAAAACCATTGATACGTTTTCTGGCCTGTATATTCAATTGAGGCAATTTCGAAGGATCCTGAGGGTAATAGTATAAGGTATCATTTTGCCAATGCCACTCATTTACAGCATCAAGAGCATTGATATGGTTGGTGATAAATCCTTTACCACTACCAATATAATTGGCTGAATACGTAGTAGGCCATGCCGATGAACGGCTTACACAATGTACTGTACTGCCGCTGGACACATCGATTACACCATTGACAGATACCCATTTTTTGGCTACAACCCCTAAAAAAGTAGCGCCTTTCCAATAATTTGAAGAAGAACTTAATCCCGTAATTGTAGCATTTCCACTAGCATCAATACTAACTGGTGCCCAACTCGCAGTGCTTAAATTATTGCCATCTGAATTTGGATAGCGAGCCTCTTGTCCCAGCGCATTATTTACACACAGTTGTGTTACAGCACCAGGCACATACGCTTTATAGATTCCGTTTTTATAAAGTTGCCAATTTTTTACAGAGTCGGTCCCCATTATGACCACCTTGTCATTATTATATTTTGTAAAAGTTATTCCGGAATTTAATGGTGTAACAGTTTCACGGTAAACTCCACGCATGATATAACATACATCTCCAGTCTGAGCAACCGAAGCAGCTTTACTGATTGTCTTGAACGGAGTGGTAGTGGACGTTCCTGAATTGGCATCATTCCCAGTTGGAGAAACATAGTAAGAGGTAGAAAAAGTAGTCTTTTTCTTGAACGAACTGACTTGTTTTGACTTAACTTTTATATTAGGTTTTAATTTATTAGCATTCCCATTTAATAAAATGGATGTTGTATTTGCATGAACTAGCGTAAAGCTTATAAAGCAAAATACCATTG
>NZ_JBFTQI010000667.1:0-3312 GCF_056398925.1 Pedobacter sp. 01T416_2 | reverse complement strand
ACCAAAATTCTGATTGATAAAATTAGAGACATAATCCTGCCCCAGCGAATCGACAACAAAACTGTTTCCCAACGGATTGGTAACCGTTGTAGTTTGCAAATTGCGGCTCCTGCTAACTGAAAAACGGTAAGACAGGTTAATAAAACTGTATCCTGTACTGTCGTTTGGCTTTTTTAATGAATTGGAAAATTGGAAATTGCCCCCAAAATTGGAGTTCGAGGTATTATTATCAACCAATCTGTTCAGTAAAGAATCTTTAACCARTACGTTGGTGGTTTCGTTGTAATACCTTATAATATCATTAATTGTACTGTTTGAGTTTCCTTCGCTTGTGCCAAAATTAAATCCCATAGATAACGACCTCTTATTATTAGCCAACCGCCTAGACCAATTAATACTTCCATTAACATTAGGATTACTGTTCCTTGAACCTGAATTAGACAGTAGATCCTGTTTGATAAAACCTGTTTTATTGGAAGTGGAAAACGCATCGTTATGGGTATTGGCCAAAGCCCCATTAAGCGAAATATTAAGGTAATTCTTCTTTGTGGCCCCATTTAAACCGAGGTTGATGTTATTGTTTAGCGATCTGGAATTATTGGCGCTTTCTCTTAAGTCGAATATTGTTCCCTGCGGGTTAAACGTTTCGAGGTAATTACTCTGAATAGATTTATTAATTCCGTTACTAAAATGATAGCCGCCATTAAAGCTAAATTCCTTCGAAATTTTGTCTCTGATATTACCATTTAAACCTCCATTGTTCATTTTGGTAAACTCATTATTCGTGATACCATAACGGCTTCCAAAACCAATTTGCTTCGTTTTTCTCCATATGCTACCATTACCGCCTAAATTATGTGCATTATTGGTGGCAGAACTCATATTTACTCCGCCAAAAACACCTTTGTCCATGCCAGGCTTAGTAATCAGGTTCAACATTTTTTGTGGCGTACCTACTTTTATGCCTGTAAAACTGGCTTCATCACCATAATCCTCAATTACCTGTAGTTTAGCAATAATATCGGCGGGCAACTGTCTGATGTAATCTTCTACGTTACTGGTAAAAAAATCCTCACCATTTACCCGCAACTTGGTCATTTTTTTTCCCATGGCAGTAACAGCACCTTTTTCGTCAACCTCAATACCTTGCAGTTGTTTTAACAGATCTTCCACTTTATCATTTTCTCTTACGGTATAGGCAGCAGCGTTATACTCAATCGTATCTTTCTTGATCTTAATGGGGTCTACCTTTACTTTAACCTCCACATCTTCGAGACGGATCGTTTCCATCTTGAGCATAATGGGTTCTAAAACGGAGTTTTTTTTCGAAGATTCGATTTCGTAGATAGAAGCAAACGGCCTGTAGCCCAATGCGGTAATGGTAAGGTAGAATTTATTTCGGGTTACTTTTGCGAATGCAAAGTTTCCCTTCGCATCTGAATTTGAGCGGAGTGTATCTTTATCGGTAATCAATCGGATGCTTACGCCCTCAATAGGCTTCTTCAAAGAATCGATTACACTACCACTTATTTTAAACTGAGACTGAGCGAGAGCGTTAAAGGAAAGTGTGATCAGTATAAAAAATATTAAAAAGCATAAATTATTGCTTTTTTTCATCCCTCGGACCTCTTTTGTAAATCACAAGACCATTTAAGAAATTACGCAGAATCTGATCGCCGCAAGGTTTAAAATTCTCATGGTCTTCATTTCTGAAAATATCGCCCAGTTCTGCCTTGGTTACCTTAAATCCAACCAGGTCGCAAATGGTTATGATATCTTCTGTTTTTAATGATAGGGCTACTCTTAGTTTTTTTAATATATCGTTGTTGCTCATTTTTAATGTTTGAATTAGAGAATGTCTGAATTAGTGAGTGATTGAGTTAGCGGATTATAGCGTGATTAAATTAGAAAATTTATGAATGAGTATATTGAACGATTGAGCTATTGAATAAACGGTTAAATGAATAAATTATTGAATGACTACAGAAATAAATCTAGAACTTTAAGCCCCGTTTTTCCAATGAACCAATGAACCAATGAACTAACTCGCTACTTCTAATTTAAGTTTTTTTCCTTTAATTTTTTCGCCGCTCAATGCTTTCAATAATTTTTCTACTTTGCTTCTTTTAACCGCGACGTAACTGGTGGTATCTTTAACTTCGATCAGGCCAAGATCTTCTTTTGTTAAATTACCTTTCTGCAAAAATAAACCTACAATATCAATTTTGTTAATTTTATCCTTCTTGCCATGTGCAATGTATAAAGTTACCCAATCGCTGGCTTCTGGTAATTTATACTTTTCGGATAAAACTTCCTCCTCAATATCTTCCGGCAAATACTTATAGTGTTCTTCTGAAGTTAAAATGGCATAGGCCGTTCCTTTTGCATGCATCCTTGCCGTTCTGCCATTGCGATGGATATAGGCATCTTCGGTGTAAGGTAATTGATAATGTACAATATGTTCCACCTCAGGAATATCCAGACCACGGGCAGCCAGATCTGTTGTGATTAAAATCCGATGGCTACCATTTCTAAATTTAAGCAATGCCTTTTCTCGATCGAACTGTTCCATCCCACCATGAAAAACATCGTGACCTAAACCATTTTCGAAAAGTAAATCACTTATCCGATCTACAGTTTCCCTGTGGTTACAGAAAACCAATGTATTTTTACTACCTATTTTACTCAGTAATCTGAAAAGGTAATCTAACTTATCGGCAGCAGGTGCTGTTATTTTTCTGAGCTTTAGATCTGGTTTTGCTTCGATATTTTTTGAAAAATCGACTTCAACAGGCACATTTAGCTTTACAAAAGCAGGAATTTCTTCCATTTTGGTAGCAGAAGTAAGTATACGCTGTTTTAACGAAAGCAGTGAGCCAATGATATAAGACATGTCTTGCTCAAAGCCAAACTCCAGTGCTTTATCAAATTCATCTAAAACTAAGGTTTCGATAAAAGATTCGTCAAAGTTTTGATGCTCTAAATGGTAAGCTATCCTGCCAGGCGTTCCGATCAGGATGGCAGGTGGGTGTGCAAGATTATTCTTCTCTATCCGTACGGCATGACCACCGTAACAGCAGTTTACTTTAAAAGAAGTACCCATTTGTTTAAAAACCTGCTCTATCTGTAAGGCAAGCTCTCTCGAAGGGACCAAAACCAAGGCCTGTACCCCTTTTACTCCGGTTTTTAGGTTGGAAAGTAATGGCAATAAAAAGGCCAGCGTTTTCCCCGAACCCGTTGGCGCAATCAATATTACATCTTTACCAGTCTTGGCTGCTTTTACAGAAGACTCCTGCATCTCATTAAGTGCAG
>NZ_JBFTQI010000666.1:0-3319 GCF_056398925.1 Pedobacter sp. 01T416_2 | reverse complement strand
ATATAAATAATGGCCAAGAATATAATTTTTTATGCGGCCGTTCAATGGAAATCAATCTTTTTTTGATGTATTAATGGTAAAAATCAATAGATACAGCATTACGCAAACGATAACGGGAACGATTGCACAAATATTTAGACATAAAAACACTAATTAAACATATACATTATGTAACTTAAATAATACAACAACCGAATATTAACCAAATGTGCTTAAAAAAACTTCTGCCCTGTTGTAAAAAATTCTAACCAAAAAAAACCAAAAATGAGAAACAAAAATCTATGCCATTATTTAATGGCTATTAGCATCCCTATGCTGATGTTCAGCTGCGAAAAGTCGGCTCAACTGACTGACGAAACTAATAACACATCACTTTCAACCGACCAAACCATTCCGAACCTTGCAACAACCGAAGCTATATGTTATGCCAAAGCCTGGGCATCGCAAAACGGCGGCACTACCGGCGGTGGAGAAGTCAGCTCCACGGTGGTTACAAATTATGCATCGTTAAAGTCGGCAATAGAAAATACAGCAATCAAGGTAATCCAGGTCAATGGCACAATAACAGTACCTTCTGGCGGAAGGATTTCCTTTCAGGACCAGACCGGAAAAACGCTCTTTGGGTCTACTAGTGCAAAGATCGTTTCAGCTGATCAGACCAAGGCCGGCTCAGGGATAATGTATGTAAAAAGATGCAAAAACATAATTATCCGGAACCTGATTTTTGAAGGTCCGGGCGCTTACGATGTTGACGGCTGGGATAATGTTACCTTAGATGCTTCTACCAATGTTTGGGTAGACCACTGTGAATTCAGAGACGGCGTTGACGGAAACTTTGACATCAAGGCTGCTTCCGATTTCATTACAGTTTCCTACTGTAAATTCACCTATCTGAAAGCACCAAGAGCAGGTGGCCCAGGGGGATCAGATGATCATCGCTTTTCTAACCTGATTGGCTCAGGTGATGATGTTACTTCGGACAGGGGGCATTTCCGTATTACTTTTGTACGCTGCTGGTGGGCCCAGGGCTGCGTTGGCAGGATGCCAAGAGTAAGGTTTGGCAAGGTACATCTAGTGAACAACTACTTTAACAGCACGGCAAGCAAAAACTGTATCCAGGCTGGTTTCGAATCAAATCTGTTGATCGAGTCGAATGTATTCGAAAATGTTAAGATCCCGATCGATCTGATGAACAACAGTGCAACAGCGCTTCAGGTGAAAAACAATATATTTACCGCTGTCACCGGAAATACTACAGGTAATGGTGTAACGGCTTTCACTCCGCCTTACAGCCTTACTGTGCTTAATGCTTCAACAGTAAAAGCAAATGTTACAGCTTCCAATGGCGCAGGGGCTACACTTTCGGGTAATACCTGTACATCTCTATAGTCCATACATCATTTAAGTAAAAACAGGGACTTGACAGTAGCATGTACAAACGGTTAATTTAAGTTGATTAATATCCTAAAACAAAACCAAGGATGGATCTTTCATGCTTCCAACCTTGGTTTTATTCATCCCCTCTAATGATACCAGGGCAGAACCGCTGGTAAAACCATTTGACGATATTACATTTAATTAAGAATTTTAGAATAAAAGCATGGTAAAAGTTGATTTGGAAATAATTTCCAGAATATAGATTAGCGGTTTAATTTATTTAATGTTCTACGTTTTGATCATTTAACCAGATATCTATTATTAACATATCCTTTAATGCCTTCAAAAACCACATTACTCCATTCGCCTTCTCTCGAAATTTCGCTAAGATAATCGCCTTTTAAAATAACTTTTTTCTTTCTCGAAGTAATAGATGGTCCTGTTCTAAGGTTTAAAGCTGCTTTTGCCCTGTAGAGGTTGGCTACGTTTAGCGCAGCTCTTTTTAAATTGACATAACCATTTTTTTGATCGCCAATATTCCATTTGGCCTGCAATTGTTGCCAGGTATAACCAAAATCGAATTGAAAATGTGGTGGATCTTTAAAACTCTTCCAATCACCTCCCCACTCCCAGCCGTTGGCCTTAAAAACGGCAACTACTTCTGTCCAATCGGCAATATCATCTTCGTCGAAATCTTTAACCATATTCCACGAAGTTTCCTTACCATCTATAAGCAGCACAAAATCCATCGCTAAACCATAATTATGTATCGATTGACCTGCCTTTGCATTAGTCACAATATTTCCCATCGGCTTACTTTTCGATTTGCCATCAGGGTTAACCACAGTCCGGCCCAATTTATATAAAGCATCTTGCTCCTCAAACGTGCGCAAAGTAGCAGTTATTCTGGCTTGTGCCCTACCCGTTAAYTTTAATTCGGCTTTAGAAAAAGTCTCTGTTGCTAAAGCCCTTAAATCAGGGTGTAATAATTGAATTCTGGTTTGGCTTAATTTATCCATATATTAAAGTTTATAAACCTTTTTACTTTGGCACAAGCAACGATTACAAACGCTATTAGAATAGATAATCCATTAGGTAACAAACATAAACTTGAAAAGTTCTACATCCGAGAAGGCCTACATTAAGCTCCAGAACAACAAAAAACCTTATAAATCCTAATTTCAAGAAATTTACCGCGCTGATTTTTAAGCATTAAGAATTTCATCCTAAAAATTTATTTTATTTTTTTGCTTTAAAAACTTTAATTCCTATATTTGCAACCCCAAAGGAATACAACACTATGTATTAATTTGCGAAAGTAGCTCAGTTGGTAGAGCACGACCTTGCCAAGGTCGGGGTCGCGAGTTCGAATCTCGTCTTTCGCTCTAAATGCCTTCCTACCAGAAGGCATTTATTTTAAAGTTAACCTACCGAAGGATTTCGGAACAGGCTAATGCTCGGGTGGTGGAACTGGTAGACACGCAGGACTTAAAATCCTGTGCTTTCAAAGGCGTGCGGGTTCGATTCCCGCCCCGAGTACTTAAGGAAACGAACTACATGTTCTGTTTCCTTTTTTTATGAACCTAAATGCCTGAATTGCAAACTTTTAAAAAACAAGACCTAAGTATTCTACATTAGTAGAATTTATTGCAACACTATCTAGTTACATTTTGAGTGTTCAATGCTCCCGAAAGGTTTACGCTATATTTTTGACAGTTTCTAGCTATCAAATACAAAAAATTTAGAATAGCATTCGCTTCGTATTCATCAACAATAATATTATTCTTCGCAAGAATAGATGTTGCTCGTTTGATTGACATTTTTTTCTCTTGAAATTTCATTTTTCATATTATTTGGGTTCCATGATTATTTCCTTTTTAATAAAATTTTAGGAATGTGCTTTCTGGCTGTATAAAAAGTGCACCTATCTGAAAATTAACTC
>NZ_JBFTQI010000665.1:0-3320 GCF_056398925.1 Pedobacter sp. 01T416_2 | reverse complement strand
CTGTAGTCCTGCTTTCCATTATATTCCGGTGAATTTTCGATAAGGTTAAATAGTCGAAAACCGGAATGCCATTTCAATCAGGTCTAGGTGGCCAGGTACTTACGAAATCTCAATGGGCAAGCGCATGGAAGGATTTCGTAAGTATTAGGTGGGGAAAGGCGTAATAGAATTCCAGAAGCTTCTGACTTACGAAGTTATTCATCCGCTCCTTCCCTTTCTAAACTTCGTAAGTCATCGCGTTATTTTGCGTTAACGATGGAAACGGCATCCTTTTTGGCTGTCATCCTGTCCAAAGGACTCCTGTGGAGAGTGTAGTCGAAGGACAGCCAAAAAGATACAGTGTACAGCGTGTTAAAACGCCCAAATGATCAAACTTTAATCAATAATCTAATCCATAAATCAATATAAATCTGGACTTAGCGTTTTTTATGCACTTTAAAAAGAGACTTTAGACTAAAGACTCACGACTAAGGACTTCCTTTATTTTCTCATAACTGATCTGCTCATCAGGTTCGATTAGAATACCTTTCACTCCTGCCCCATTTGCAGCTTCAACATCTCTTGGTTTATCGCCGATCATAATAGATTGTGCCGGGTCGATATCGTACATCTCAATTGCATCCAAAATCATTCCCGAAGCAGGTTTTCTACACTTGCATTCGCCACCAACAGTTGGATGATGCGGGCAATAATAAAAACCAGCAATATCGGCTCCTTGAGCAACAAAAGCATTGCGGAGCATTTGGTGCATAATGGCCAGCTCTTGTTCGGTATAACGTTTTAAGGCAATACCACCCTGGTTGGTAATTACGATTAAAAGATAACCTTCATCGAATAGTTTTTTTAATACTGGAATCTGGTAATCGAGGATTTTAAAATCTTCAACACGGCAGATGTAATCATATATTTCGTGATTGAGTACACCATCACGGTCTAGAAAAATAGCTTTATTCATTATTGAGATATGAGTATTGTGATTTGAGACGGTATCATAAATATAAATTTGTCATCCTGTCCAAAGGACTCCTACGGAGAGCCTGTCGAAGGACCTGTTTAAATGCCTCTCAGCGTTTCGACAAGCTCAACGTGACAAAATTCGAATGGAATAAATTATAACAAATGATACATCCTCTTTATAATTCGCCAAAATAACTGAAAATTAAGGACAAAAGAAAGCCCAATCTAATTAAAGACCGGGCTTAATCATAAAATTTATTTGGTTTTGGTTATTTCAGATTCAATCCTGCTTTATGGCCTTTTATAGCAAAATACAGAATGTACAAGTAACAAGGTAATACAGTTAAAAGATAAGCCAGTTGAAAGTTAACATGTAATTTTTCATTTAAGAAAGCATATAATAATGGCATTAAAGCACCACCTGCAATACCCATAATCATTATCGCCGAACCGATTTTGGTAAATTTACCCAAGTGGCTAATGCCCAGCGGGAAAATTGCCGGCCACATTAACGAATTGGCTAAACCCAATAAGGCTACAAAAATTACGGCAAACCAACTGGAAATAGCAAAAGATAAAACAGTAAATATGATGCCTAAAATAGCACAGATTCTAAGGGCTTTTTGCTGAGATATATATTTTGGAATGGTAACGATACCAATAATATAACCGATTAACATACTAAAAAGCGTAATAGAAGTTAGTTTACCGCTAATCTCTGGACTAATGCCTAGCTCGCGGCCATAAATACCGATAATATCGCCAGCCATAACCTCTGCGCCTACATATACAAAAATACAAAGTGCACCCAGGAACAAGTGTGGGAACTGAAAAATACTTGTATGTTTTACCACCTCTCCTTTGCTTTCGTCGATCACATCTTCTTCCACTTCAACTTCTGGAAGGTTGGTGAATTTAATAAAAACTGCAAAAAGGCAGAAAACGATAGCTAAAACAATGTAAGGCATATTTACACGGCCTAAAACATCGTTTAATAACTGCTCGTGAACAGCGCCGGTAGCCGCTTTGATCTGTTTCTCCACTTCAGTAGCATTTTTCAAAAACAGACTGCCCATAATTAAAGGCACAATCATTCCGGCAAATTTATTACAAATACCCGCAAAACTGATCCGTTTTGCAGCACTTTCTATTGGGCCGATAATGGTTAAGTACGGGTTTGATGCGGTTTGCAACAAAGCTAATGCAGCACCCTGAACAAAAATCCCGGTTAAAAACAAACCAAACGTTCTGGTTTGGGCCGCAGGTATAAATATCAAAGAACCCAGGCCTAAAATAACCAAGCCTAAAACAATTCCATTTTTAAAACCCACTTTTTTAAGTATCCACGATGATGGCAGCGCTAAAAAGAAGTAAGCCATGTACGATGCAAAGGTTACGAAGAACGCCTGTAAGTTTGATAATCCGAAAGATAATTTAAAGAAAGGAATTAATGTTCCGTTTGCCCAGGTTACAAAGCCAAAAATAAAGAATAGGGCACAAATGATAATAAGTGGTTTTGGCCCTTGCGTTTGACCTGATTTTGTTGTTTGTTGCATAAAGTTTTGGTTCGGTTTAATTTGTTTGGACCAAACTAAACAATAATATTTAATAAAATAAGGGTCAAACGTTTGCGTAATTTTAACTTTAACAGAAAAGGGCTTTAGTTGGTGCTCACACACCTAAAACCGGTATGCTCTAAGCCCGTATCAACAGAAGTTTTCATTCTCGAAGTTACCCGGTAACCTTTACAATAAGAGGCATTACACATAAAAGAACCACCCCTTACCACTCTTTTAGGTATAGTCGGCTCCATAGGGTCGTAGCTATCTGACGGACCTTTAGGATTGGTGCTCAACCCTGAAAGCGTGCTATAATAATCAGGTCGGTACCAATCGCTGCACCACTCCCACACGTTGCCCGCCATATCATAAAGCCCATAACCGTTCGGCTTAAATTTTTTCACTGCAGCTAAACCATTAAAACCATCCCAATTGGTGTTTTTAACCGGGAAGCTCCCCTGCCAGGTATTGGCTTTTACCTTACCCTTTTCTATATCTTCATTCCCCCATGGATATTTTTCATTTTTCAGAGCACCTCTTGCCGCATACTCCCACTCTGCCTCTGTTGGTAAACGTTTACCCGACCATTTACAATAGGCCATGGCATCATCCCAGGATACATGTACAACCGGAAAATTTTCTTTTCCTTTAATATCGCTGTTGGGGCCATGAGGATGTTTCCAATTGGCGCCTTTAACCCAACGCCACCATTGCGAGGCATCGTTTAAAGAGGTAACACTTTTAGGCTGATAGAAAACTAAAGAGGCTGCAACAAAAACACTGTCTGGCGGTTTTGGCGTACCT
>NZ_JBFTQI010000664.1:0-3321 GCF_056398925.1 Pedobacter sp. 01T416_2 | reverse complement strand
TTAAAACGTAAGATGTTGCTACTTTGCTGAGGTTCATTGTTCACCCAAACTTTTAAATAGCTGCACTGCGTTTTTGCAAAGTAATTTTGATTTAAACTTTCGTTATGGAGCAGGCAAAGTAAACCGCCAAGGCTGAGGAAAAGTATAAAGATCAAAATACCAACAGCTCCCTTGTAACGGTAAACATTTAATTTTTTATAAGTAATATTCAACAATAAAATGCACAGTAAAACAACAAGTAAGACTGAGGCCCACCATTGAATACCTATGCCTTTTGGAAAAAAATAAAAAATGCAGATGCCTAAAAGAAAAGGAAACAGGATCCTGACAAAAACATATTCGGACTTAAACATTGTTTAAAATTGATAGCGTACCTGAACTTTAACTTCCGATTTTTTATTGCCCTTAATTTCATCCAGGTAAGTACCTACTGTTTCTACGTCCTTATAAACAAACAACCCATATCGAACCCAAATATTTAGCTTCTTGACTATACTGTATTTCAGGTTAAAATAAGTCCTAAAACCTCTTCCATTATACATTCCAAAAGCAAAACTGTACAAAACATCATCTTCATAGGCATAAATTCTGCTATTATAACTTGGGGTATTGAAATAGGCAAATCTTACATTTCCTGTTAGCTTAGCGAACATTGGAGAATAGTCTACATCCTGATAAACGAGATAACCAAATTCTCTATTGGCACTACCTTTTTTATATTGTGAAATCTCTAGCCTGTTTTGGAAGCGCCAATTATTATTCAATTGCCAGCTTGCCTCTGCCCGATAACCTTCTCTTTTTACATTGTCTAAAAAGTTAACAGGCACATCTAAATCCGTATTTTGTTGTTTATGTTCTGTTTTAAATCGGACTAAAATTTTAAAGGTTTTGCTTGGTGTATAAACGGCCTGGGTTAAAATCTCGTAACCTTTTGATGGCTCATCAACACGGTACTTTAACCACGGGAAGCGAAAATAATCACCATAGAAAGAAAAAGCCCATTGTTTATTGGGATTAATATTTAGGCCAGCATACAATCCTTTTTCATTTACGGCTTCGCTCGATTCGGATACTGCCTGATTAAAGAAACTATGATAATCTTTATCATAATCGCGATAAGTTAAAGCAGCAGAAACTGTTGGTGACAAACTAATGAGGACACCGTTAATATAGGCAATGCCACCACCTAAACCCTTGGCTGCCTCGCCATAGAGGTACATATTTTTATATGTATAATTGTAAAACAACCCCAAATTGGTTAGCGCTTTACCTGTGAAACTATATCGATCGTAAGCTGCTGTTTGTGTAATAAAACGGCTCTTATAACGAGTATGGTAAGCAATTGCGCCAACAGCAAATTCGTTTTTGGCATATTGAACTGTGGTACCAAATACGCTTTGCGCTAAAACGCCTTTATTCTTAATCTCAGTAGGGGTTCTATGTAAACCAGTTTGATTAATGGTGGCCTGAACTAAATTTCCTTCTGAATCTAATTTTTGGCTAGCATCAAGATTGCGGAACGAAACAAAAGGGGTAATGTCTACATTTTTAAATAAGTTAATCGTTGCAGCACCTCCTCTAAAAAAAGAATATTCATTAGTAGAGTTATAAGGCCTTAAACCTAAATCTTTTTTAGCTACGCTGGTTACATCAGGACCTTTGCCAAAAGAAAAACCCGACCATAATGTTAAGCCTTGTCCAAATTGCAATGTATAATCGCCAACTACCAGTTTTTTTAGCTTTCCCAATTTGAATAGTGCGATATTGCCAGAATAAAAATCGAAAGGCTTGCCTATAAATTTTTCACCAGCATCTTTGTCTAAAGTAATGGCTGCTGATAGAATTGAGCTATAATGATATCTGTAGCGCGTCTGAAATCTTTCTGGCGAACCTAAATACCGGTTCCCGGGTAAATCTGTATAACCTTTTTGTTTTTGTAGGACCTGGGCAAAGCGCATCATCAAATCATTTTCACCAGTACGTACAATGTTTTTAAAATCGAGCTGCTGATATTCAGCGATATTGGTCAACGTTACAAATGGGAGGAGATTATGCACGGTTTTAATATCAAAACCATCAATACTTTGTAATTCCAGCACATCTGTAAGCTGACCATTTTCCTTTAGATGTGTAAAGAAATTACCAATCTGTAGAGGGGATAGGAAAACCAAAGTCTTTAACTCTTCAACTGAAGTACGGTTCAGATTAATTGGATGTTTACGGTATTTTTCCAATACATCAATCAGTTCAGTCATATCGTAATCATCGGGGAGGTTTTCGGCCATACTCTCCAAAATATCACGTGTATCTGTTTCCTCAGTATTGATTTGAGCATTTGCCATGAATCCAATCATTAGAAATGCAACAATTAAGCTCTTAAACCGCATAGCCACCTCCAATTAGAAATTTATCATAAAGGTTAACAGCCCATGCAATTACCATTTCTCTGTTAGGGATCAATGTAATTCCAAAAGAATTTTCTCGAAGAAAGAAATGATTAACTATGGCAGATAAACGGCCACCCAAATGGTTTTGGGAAAATAAAAAATAGAGGAAAAAGACAAGCAACAATACATACCATATTTTCATAAGCAGGGGTTATACCAGTTAATAAAAAATAGGGGTGATTGATGTTTTGGTTTTGCTAATATAGTAAAATAATTAAAAAAACTACAAAAAATGTATTTTTCTAATTACAGAAGAGTAATGCAAAGAAAATTGATAATGATAAGGGAAATAAAATATTTACAGTTCTTCTGCCAGGTTTACCAAAAAACCTTTCAGTTTTTCTAACGAATCTATAATTTTTTGATTCTCTCTAACGCCTGTTTTATTATTCTTTAAATAGTCTTTGGCACCTTTTAATGTAAATCCTTTTTCATCAACAAGGTTGAAGATGATCTTTAGATTTTCGATGTCTTCTGGAGTAAAAAGACGGTTGCCTTTTTTATTTTTCTTGGGCTGTAGGATATCGAATTCCYTCTCGTAAAAACGGATCTGAGATGCGTTAACATTAAACATTTCAGTCACTTCGCCCATGGTATAATACATTTTATTAATGTCTCTTTCTTTATACGGCATATTTTGTGCTTGATTATGAGTGTCTTATATCGATTAATTAAAGTATTCAAATGTAGCTCGATTTTTCCTTAATAACGCAATAAAATTTTAATTTTGTTCCCTCCAATAATATTGAAATGACAGCAAAAGAGATTAGACAGGCATTCCTTAGTTTTTTTGAATCGAAACAACATCATGTTGTTCCTTCCGCACCGATTGTGGTTAAAAACGACCCCACTTTAATGTTTACCAATGCGGGTA